>NZ_JAOQIO010000033.1:0-76167 GCF_025567575.1 Paenibacillus baimaensis
TTTAGGTTGTATTGCTATAATTCGACGATGTGGAAATGAATTCCTTTAGTTCAACTTATATAGTTTAAATTTTTTAGCAATTGTGTCAAGTGTATAGTTATAACCTTTTGGAGTAGCCCATGCAACATCCTTACTAAGATCTCCTATAGTAATATCAATTCGTCCATTTTCACCATAAGCTACTTGCATATCAAAATACTCACTAAGGAATGTAAGTGGCGTATACATTACATAATTTTCAGAAATTATAGGATATTCTAATCGTGTACTATGGACATCCCCTTTGCGACCAATATACGTTAATATGTTTTGATCTGAAATTACCATTAGTATTCGATTAGGATGATTAATTTTAAGTACACCATTGTAGTCTTCAGTTGACATGTTTAATTGACCTAAAACGGCCCATAGTGGTACATAAACAGCATTGTTTTTTGTTATAGGCGCATAGTCAGAATTTAATTCCTTGCCATTAATATAAACGGAATATTCAGATTCATTTGCTGAAGCCATTAATGGAATAAAGATAGATATGAATAAAGCGACAAAAAAGACAATACTTATACGAACTTTCAAATAGATCATCTCCTATATTGGGTAATAATACTAAGGTAGTTTACCATTTATAGGAATATTCATCTACAATTAATTTGAAAATGTGATGTCGATAAAACAATTATTTGCTCAGTTATTCAATCATTAGTCACAGTATGTAAGAATTTATTTCACGGGAAGTCCTACATAATAAAAATTAATAGAGCCTTAAATCATTCCTCCCGATATATCCTTACCACGCACTCAACATGTGTGGAGACGGTGAAAGGGATATATTGGTTTTCGAGAAAATCAAATTATGTGATTGTTGTACCTGCCAAAGAAATTTATAAGGTCTTTCTTTCTCCCGAGATAACTAAGTAAATTTGATCTTTTAAGTTCTTCTCAATGAATTCATCATGAACCCATAAGGTATCCGTTATCATGCCTCCACCTATACCTTCTTCCGAAAAATGAATTTCATAATATAAGCCTCTTCCATAAACATCATTACAGCCCCATGCTACCTTATCTAGATCAATCAACAAGGTCTGCAATTCCTCCTCTGAACATTCCACTAAACTCATAGGACAACTCAAATATATTTGTCCACCCCAATCACCTTCCATAATTACGTATGAATGCCCTGTTTCTTTTGCTTCTTGAAAATCCTTAATGAAAATTTCATTTGATAATCCGTTTACCTCATTTAGAATATGTCTTACTGGGCTATGATACTGAGGGATTTGTTTAGAATCTTTATTGCCTGTCATTTTGAAAATTCTCCTTTTGCCAACTAGAACTCGAACTTACACCTGCTTATCAAATTAATTATTGGTTAATTTCTCATATATATCATAATCATCAGACTCGTTTTTTCTCCACATTATTCTACTTCAATCCGGGCATTCATACATTCTTTCAATAAATTTAACTACAGAATAATCAAGTTCGACTAACTCATCCAAACTTTTAGTCTCCGTCTGCTTGCGTTTTGTTCGTTTTCCAATAATTCTTCGTAATCGGAATCCTTCACAACAATATAGCCTTTATCGGGAATAGGTGATAGATCGTGTATTTATCCGCAAACACAGACTAACTTTGGCATACCCATTTAACTCCTGTTCATTTGAAAACGATATTTTATTTGCATATTGCAATTATTAATGGCTCAATTAGTTCTCGAAACTTTTCAGAAGAGATTCCGTTTCCATAATGTTTCAAAATCTTTTTTAGCACAAAGTTATATTCATGCTTCTTAACTAATTCAATTTGCTCAATTAACTCTTTGAGTAATTCATTTCCTTCAATGGTTTTATAAAACTCAACATGCTCAATAAGACTTTCCAGAGATGGTTGCAGATTATTATTCACAGAATACATAGCCATAAAGTGCTCAAATGTTACTAGTTCCATATTGATATTGTCCACCCTCACTTATGAAATCGTCATTTCATTTGCCACCAGTAAATACAAAATCATTTTGCCTGATTGAAAGATCAATATTAGTAATATCTTTTTTGTTCGATCCACTTAATAAGAGATGCACGGTAAACTCTTCTGTTTTCCATGCAGCACTAATTGAAAGATCTCCATCAACCAGCTTTTCAAAAAATATTTCATCAACTTCATTCTGATTTTTGTCCTTAGTTGCTTCGATAAAAGAATTAAATGTCTTCTCATTTATAAAACGAGGTTCATCATACTCTGGTTTCCCATACTTTTGTTCTAGCTCATACCTGATCTTTGAAAATCGTTCTAAGGAACGTTCTTTATCATTGAGCCTGTACGCTATTTCTTTAAGCCTGTTTTCTCTAAAATGATAATAAACTTGTGTGTTAAAATTTAATAACTTGTAATCACTGTAAGCAACAACATAGCCGAGGTCAGCTAGTTCTTTTAACCCTTTACTCCTATTCTTTATCTCATCTAAATTCGTATCCCAGTTAAACTCACGGAAAAGATCTATTAGATTAGTTAACTGGAGATTCTTTCTGTCATCATCATATTTAACTTTGAGTCCCTGAGCCAGTGAAATCTCAATAATGGGTATGTACAATGACTCTTCAATCATTCTTATTGGCTGCTCTATTGGAAAACCATTGATGATTGCTAACTCCTGATCAATATTTATCACAATTTCAGAACTGTCTTTTTTTGCTATGACCTTTCTCTCAACCTCATCCCACGTTACTTCAAAACCACTACCTTCAAAATAATTTCTTGCTTGAACGTATAGATCATTGGGATTGGATTCAATATTGATCGTATTTAACTTTAATTGAGTATTGTTAAATTGAACGTCAATTAAGTTTCCTTCATCTTGCGCTAGTATAGTAGAACTATTTAATAGGCCAACCAAGATCGTTGCTATGATTAGTACTTTTCTCTTCAAAAAATTACCCTCTCTCACCATTTTCATTTCCAATGAATCCGTTATTTCATCAAAAATTATCTTCATTACCAAACAAGCCTTCAAATAATTCATGTATAATATGTAATGCAAAAAAATACAGTAACGTTAATATTACGATGAATATAATAATGCCAATAAACGCAATTTTAACAAACCTTTGCGTACGTTGAATTTCTCGCTTGTTACTCACCGTCCAACCAATCATCAGGTTCGTTGATATTTCTCATTCGTCATACTTCCTTTAAAGAGTCCTTTTATCGTGAACTGTATATTTCAAATCAATTCACCCTTCCAGTTTACCAAGACAATCTCTTTCTTTTCTGAATAACACCAATCAATTATCTTTCCCACTAAAGATGGTGTAGCAGATAAGTCATCCCATATCGGAGGAGTTTGTACTCTTATATCCTTGCGATCCCCAACAAACCCAACAAATTCCTTCCCCATGACTACAAGAAATGGACTCTTCTTTTGCTGCTTAATTACTTGCCCAATCTCATAAGCAACAATAAATTTCTTATCTTCAGATAAAATGTAGACTTTGATTTTTCCTTCATCATCGTAATCCGATTTCACGTACCAGTAAAAAAATTTTCCCTGACGAACTATTTTTCGCTTATACTTCTTACTCACAGCCAATGTTTAGCTCTCCCTGACAATGAAATAGTCTTTTTATTTATTATTTCGCAATTCCGCAAAAACATTACTTATTGTTTTCAAATTATTCATCCTTTTTCCAGTTTGTTAGTTTCCAAATCAATTCTTCCTTTGTTTTCTCTCCATGTAAGAAATCGAAAAAATAATCACTAATAAAATCTCTGCAAAAACAATCTTCATGATCCAGTCCTTCTTGATCGCCATGTTTCTTAATCATCTCTAAAGTATTATCTTGAGGTATACCTAATTCCGTTGCTATTAAGTCTTCTAATTTTTCTATGGTTGGTGATATAAAATTTATATCTGAAATTGATAAAACTTCTTTTAAAGAATCCTCTTTTTCATAAAGTTCTTGAATTATATCTATTAATTTACTTAATAAATTTTGATTCATGATTATCCCACCCTTCCAAAACTAATGATAGTATTCTGTTATTCAATTTCCTCATCAATAATTGCAGTTTTATGAAGCTGATAAAATTTAATCAATTCCTCCATACCTTTATTTGTTTATGTAAAACAATAGTATTCTTGATTATCATCTCTTGTAACTGCAAAACTTATTTTTTCTCTGGTGTCATTATCGCTATCTGGAATAATAATTTCAACATTTGCTGTATCAGAAACCTCATCATTTACTACACTAAGATTCAAAATATAGTTTGCCATCCTATCATCCCTTTTCTTTGATACATTATCCATTTATAACCATTATGATCCATATATTATAATTTTTTCCTCCTTAATCGAGCCATAATATTACATAAGCTGACACATTATCACTTAAAATGTGATACTTTTAACCTATTTTTTCACGAATTATGTAGTACAATAGTAACAAATAGTTGATTAAACAAACTATCAATAACTATATCAAGGAGGACAACATGAGCATTAATTATTACAGTGAATTGAAGAAAACAGATGATGAAGACTTAAGGTTAAAGCTGCTAATGAGAACTATTAAAAATTTATTAGAGGAAAAGAAAAATAGATCATTTTTTGAAAAGTTAATACATAGAAAGCCAAAAACTCAACCTAGAGGATGGGTATAATCGCTTTTTTGGACTTTACAACTGAAAATTTATCACTTAACTATAAACTTAACTTTTGTCCCATCAGAATATTTTTCTAACTGATTACTAACCCAAGATCCAGCACCACGATTGTCAGAGGGGTCTATGTACTTTATATCTGCTCCTGTTCCTCCTTCGGCATACATAGCCATAGGAAATTCATCTCGATCTAAATTAGGCTTTGTGGGAACACCTTTAAGTGATTTTTTTCGGTTATTTTCTGCTCCCTTTCGATCTATTGTACACACTGAAGACTCTCCATATTCGATGGCCTCTTTTATATGAGCTGCAGTCTCCGGAAATCTATCAGAAGGGAAATAGATTGTAAAAGCTGCCTCAGCATTATTGTTATGATTAATTGTCTGGACTGAAAATAGTTCGGGCTTATAAAAATATAAAAGTGCGATAATACAGAAGATAAAGAGAGTAAAAAAACTTTGATTTTCTTTTCATTTATAACTATCCGTTAAAATGGATTTTTATTTGCTAACCATATTGATAGAATTCTAAGACATATGTTTCATCTTTACCAAAGTCAAAGTAAGTTTGACACCATTCAAACTCGTCTTCCCCATACGGAGGATCTGTCTTTAATCTGTAAACTTTTAAATCAATATCTTGGAAAAAAACCTTTATCATTTGAATTAACTTTTCTGATACTATGTTAATTTCCTTTTTATATAAAATGGGGTTTATTACATTTATTAAATCATCATTTCGTTTAGAAAATGCTTCTATCAAAAAAAAGAACCAATCAGTGCTTAGTCTAAATAAATCATCTTCCCAATTTTGAAGCAATTCCAATCCTTCTACTTTAACATCTGAATGGCCCGATAGATTGCCAGCTTTATTAAATACAGAGACAGCCTTATCAATCGCAAAATCAATTTTCACAAACTTATATTCGTGTCCGTAGCAGACCCCATAAATAGAGTTCATAAGACCAAGAGCTTCAAGAAAGCCATTAATTCTTTGCAGTTTGTCTTCAGTCATCCACATTCCTCCACAAAAGATACCATTTCTTATCCGTGTTAGCTGATGTTGCTGACTTCTTCTTGTATTTCTAGAAATCATTTTTTGTTCAAGATTGGTCTTAATAATTTAATATTAATAAAAAGGAAATACGCTCCAAATATACTACCTGCAATAAATACCCATACATTACTGTAAACATCAACACTTGAATTATTAAATAATGCAGCTCCAATAATCCAGCCCAATACATTGTATGTAACAAAAGATAGTGGAGATATAATACTTAATTTATTTCTTAGATTTATAATTAAAGTTATGACGCTGAACGCTACCCATAGTAATTCAATTAACGATATAAATGCACTAAAAGTATGGATGGTATCGATGTTTGTAATTGTTATAAAACCCTCTATAATTTGTAGACAAGCAACAAAAATAGATATCTCAAGGTAAAATTTATAGTATTTCATTGAACGAATAATCCTTTCCATAAATCAAGGTTGTGAAGTAACATGTCATCTCCTAATGAAATTGACCTTTTATTGTTTTCAATACAATATCATTGTTTTATAAGATACTATTGCTAGAATAGTGTTCAAGAAAATCAATGATTTTCTTTGAATGATATGACTTTGCAATATCTATAGGGGATACACCTCGACTATCCTTCTTGTCTACTTTTGCCCCATTGTCCAGCAAGAATTTAATCATGTCTAAAGGTTCTTCTCCTTGTTCTCCACCAGTTTGAATTGTCCCATCAATAGATAAATCTACAGCTTGATGTAAAGGAGTCCATCCACCAGAACTTTGAAAATTTACATCAGCTCCATTATTAAGCAGGAATTCAACCATTTCTTTTCTATCATTTTCTACCGCATATACGAGTAAAGTCCAGCCTGTTTCGCTCTTACAGTTAATATCTATGCCTGTTGATAAAACATTTTTTAAGTATTCAATATCGCCCACAGCTGCAGCAGTAAATATTTTATTGTTCATACAGTCCTCCTGCGTTAAAAGTGAGCTTTTATCGGCTTCTATTTCTACTTTGCTTTTTTAATTTACTTGTACCATTATAGATAAAGGCTACAGCAGAAATCCCCAAGCAAATCTTAGTCCAAATATTCTCAGGGTGGATATCTAAAAATAGCAAACCGATAAATAAAAAAGCAAATATAAATTCACCGATTCCTAGATAGAAATTCACTTTATTAGTATTCATAACTAGCCTCTCTCCTCATGAAAGTCAGTTTTCATCAGAATTCTTCAATTCCCAAGCTGAAATAAAATCATCAATTTGTGATTTTTCTTTTTGTGGTTTTTGAACTTCTCCGTTCTCTTTATTCCAACCTAATGTAAATTCTGTATTTTGATGACGCTCTACAGGATGACCATAATCTGTTGTATGCACATTAAGTAGAATCCATCCTAAAGCCAAATAGCGATTCACTTCTTTGGGACTTACTTCTTGATGAATTTCTACAATATTTCCAAAATTACGATGATCCATTTTCATAAATTTCCCTCCCCCTAAATCTAGTAATTTATTAATTCTCTTATTGCCCCAAATTGGTATTCTCAAATCTTAAATTACCATCATCGGCATTGATTTTATTGTATTTATGTAATCTATTCCCTTTGCATCGCTGACAAGACCCGTGATTGCGGCATGTTCTATCAATTGATTTCGCACCGTAATATTTCTTTCGTTTATCCTTACGATTCGGGTAGTCTTTGTCAAAACTCAATCATTTTCCATCTCCCTATAAAACCAGTCTTTTATAGCCTGCGCACCTATGAAAGAATAGCCTCTTCCTTAACTGCATTGTATATACTATTAATTTTAATTGTTGTATCTTCAATTTTTTTGTAAAATGATTCTTTGTATTCGTCTACTACTTTTTCAACTCCAAACCCGTAATCTGAATAAGCATTAATTAATAACTGCTTCACTTCTTCTAAACGATCATCTATAAGTATTTTTAGTACATCAGCTGTCAAAAAATCGTGTTCATCTTTTGGCGCGCCCATATCAAGTAAATCAACAGGATCTAATTCATCTATAATCTGTTTAACTAAATAAAAGCCTTTCGGGTAATTTATTTTAAGGTGATTCTTCTCAACAAGTTCCATTAGACACCACCAACTCGTAGTCATTGTAAAATAAAATCCGTGTTTCATCAAATCTACACTTCAGTAGAAGTCTTATTACCATAGTGAAAACCGTTCAAAATATCTTTGCCTATCCTTATTCCAGTATATATTCGAACTCCCAATAATTCCAATACTCAATTTAATCCGAATCCGTGAAATGAAATAACAACTTGGCATCCCTTCCCATCAGAGTTAGCATACACACACTCAAACAACGGGAAGGGGGTAGCATTATGGAAGATTGGCCGGAATGGCTAGTGAAAGGTATACACAAGAGGTTTGATGAACTATCTCTATCTGTTGAACAGCAGGAACATATCGCTCCTTTGATCGAAAAATCATCAAAATTGCAAACGGATTTGAAAAATCAATTGACTGAATCTACTTACGGTATTTTGCTAGAGTGGGAAGATGCTGTTCAATATCAGCAATCGGCTGAAAAGGAATGGTTATATTCACGTGGGGTTAAAGATGGTATGGGGATGGTCAAAGAGATTAAGCTTTTTTTGAAGGAAAAT
Source organism: Paenibacillus baimaensis (assembly GCF_025567575.1). Classification (NCBI taxonomy): domain Bacteria; kingdom Bacillati; phylum Bacillota; class Bacilli; order Caryophanales; family Paenibacillaceae; genus Paenibacillus; species Paenibacillus baimaensis. The sequence continues at coordinate 8,328 of NZ_JAOQIO010000033.1, forward strand.
CAGCTGGAATTTTGACGATCAAACAGCATGGACTTCCCATGCCATCTGTCGAAAATGGAGATTATATTATTCGGGCTGGAGATTAGCCGGTGCTTTCCTCGATCACCAGCCCGCTTTTCAAGGTAAATAAATAACGCGTTGGCGAGAGAATGGTTATCTTCTCTACCAACGCGTTAAATAGTTCATCCTCAAATTGTTCAAGTAAATCCTGCCGCGCATTCAATTTCGTTTACTCGATTCTTCACTTGAGGCAACCCCGAGGCTGATTTGGCCGAATATGTCATTATGATCCGTTATGCCATCTTGCCGCCCCACGCTCCGAGCAGCGCGGTTTCCAACTTCGATTCCCTGAGAGCGCATATCATTCAAATATTTTGCGATGAGTATCGCCGTTTGTCGGGCAATTCTCTGGATGAAGTTGAAAACTGGATCATGCCTGTTGCGGCGCGTAAACTATGTGCGGATGCTATCAGCGAGGAAGAAAAAATGTTGCTTCTCGCCGAGATCAGGTCAAGACTTTAGCTATTAGGAGTTCATCTGGCTTTGGTGCAACAATTGCAACTGATCAAAGATATCCGCGATTATGGTTTTGTTATGCTGTCAAACCAAACAATTTATTGATAAATTTAACTGTAGAAAGGACAGACGGATGATAGCATTCGATCTGTCCTTTCTTTATCATATGCATGACTTCGATTCCGGCAATTGTTTTCTCTGCAGTACTGAATGATTTGAATCCAAGCATGGTTTTAATGACTTTCTTTATGAATCGATGCTCTTGTTCGTTTTTTTTGCATGCGGGCGCTATACGCTGCCGTAGACCTAAGCGCTTGTGCGAAGGTATGGGAACGGAAGAACCTGCTGTAGCGTTGCATAGGTCCAACAAATTCGTACGCCCATAAATATCCCGCTTTACAGTGCGTGCCGCCTGCCTGATGTGAAAGGCAAGAACATTTTTCTCTATGTCGGGTACTTTATTTTAGGCTTCTGCATGGCGACCAGTAATAGGATCATGGACCTGATTGAGCACGTTAATAGGGACAACCCTGCTTTTCCGGGAAACCTACACGGTCGGAAGCCAGTCGGGCTTTGCTTTTACAACTCTCCACTTGCTTTTTTATTGGGTAACTCTGCTTACGATGCTCGGGTATGGCAAAAAATATCTGAACCGGAAGTCAACATTTATGACCTACTTTAACCCGGCTGCTTTTCCCGTCTATATTTTTCATCAAAATTTATTTGGATCATCTGGAGGCCGCTCCGAGTTTGTGGAGACTGCAGAAACTAAAATACCGGATTTTATGCCCATAGGCTGATTGGCTTCTGCATGTTGTTCCATCGCAGTCTGCTGGACCGTATCTGGGGACTTGACGAGATATTTTACCCGGGCAATTACGAAGATGATAGCTTCAGCCTGCGCGCCAGTATCAGCGGAAAAAATGATGGCCAAGGATGTATTCATTCACCATGAAGCCCAGGGCACATTCACTTCGTTCCTATGAAGAACCCGGAGTTAAATCCATAATATCCGATCCGCATGATTATTAATACCGTTATTCAAGCCTTCGTCAGGCGCACCGCCATGTACGGAATGCCTGGAAGCTCGATCCGGAATGCGCCTTCGTACGTGCCCGGCAGTCTCTTCACCGTCATGTTCCAAGTATCGATCACGTCCACATGATACCAGATGCCCGGCTTCATGCTATACTTCCGGTAACGTGGTTGATTAAAGCCGTAATAGAACAAGTAATACTCGTCGGCGATCCCTGCCGAGGGTACATCCCATTCGGATTGGAGCGGATTAAGCCCTTCGGCCGGCCCTTCCTCCATAATCCAGCGCAGGAAGGCGATCCGTTCCATACTCGTTCCATGAAGCTTGCCGCCCTTTGACCACCAGAGGATGTCATCCGGATGCAGATAGGTCTCGCCATGCCCGACATAGCCACCATGCACCGCTCCTTCCCAGAAGCGGCGGGTCATCTCCTGTCCGCTGATGTTGCCCCAGCCTTGATCGATATCGCCTTCATAAGCGCATTCGTCGATGACGATCGGTTTGTTCCACCGGTCCCGCCATTCGTTCGTGTTTTCGGCCGTTTTGTACACGTCGATCCGCTGAATGCTGCAGTGTGTGATCCAGTCCCGGCTGTAATCATAGAAAACAAAGCAGTTATGAATCGATATCAGCCGACCGTAGGCATCCTGCCCGGTTATGATCCTGGCGAAGCGTTCCCAATCGTCCGGCTGCTTGGCCCACATCAGGTCGTATTCATTGGCCAGCGACCACCAGACATTCCGGTAGGCGGACAGCCGCGCCACGATATAGCGCAAGTACCGGTCATCGGCGGCCGGACTCATCTCGGAGAACCCCCAGTGGTCATACGCATGGAACAGGATCAGGTCCGCTTCGATCCCAAGCCCCAGTAGATCCAGAATGCGGCTCTCCAGATGACGGAAGAACGCAGGGTTGAACCGGGTGTAATCCCATCCTTCCTCGAGCGAATCTTCATACGGATAATGCTGCGGCTCGTTGGCATTGAACTGGTAAGATTTCGGAAATACGCACATCCGCAGCTTGTTGAACGGCGATTTCCGAAGCGTATCGAGCGTCCGCTGCTCCAACTCCTCGACCTGATGCGTCCATACGTAACAGGTGGTGCCAACCGGGATATACGGCGTTCCGTCGGCATACCCGAAGTGGAACCGGTTTTTCACCTGGACCGGGCCGTGATTGCCGGACGCCGGGGCGGTGCTTGCAAACAGGCCTTCAATTCCGTTCAGGGAGCGCGCCGTGCTTCGCGTCCGGTAAGTCCACTCTCCCACGGTGTCAGGCATGAACCGGATGCGGTAGATGCCCTCCCCGTCATAAAAGCCCGCGGTTTCGACCGCCCGATCGGCACAGCGAAACTCGGCGCTCAGCGCAACGTCCACGAACGGATTCCCGTGGCTCGGGCCATGCAGCTCCAGCTCGAATACGCCCCACTGCTCAGCCTGCGGAGTCCCCTGCACGGTTGCGGAGCCTTCGGGAACCGTAGCCTCCTCGTAAAGTGCGGACGGCGCGATGTCCGCCTCCAGGACCGGCTCGTCCCGGATCGTCGCCAGCTCCTGCAGGATCGCGTGCAGCAGCTCCGGCATCCAAGTATACGCTTTATTGGAAGCCGCAAGCTGGGGAAGCGTCTGCATTTTCATAAACGACAAATAAGGAGAATCCGTAAGATCGGGAACATGCTTGAGCAGCACTGCCCGTGCCTCGGGATTCGCCCAGATCACACCGATTTTCGTTTGCTCCGTAAAAGACATTGCCAATCTCCCCCTTCATGGTAATGTAAATGGCAGATCGCTTGGTATGGTGAGAATCCCTTTCAGCTCCTTATGAAGGTAGTACTGCACCGAATTCCCGTTGCTGATTGTCCATTGGGCGATCGTTTTGACTCCAAGAGCAATTAGATGCTCCTCAAGATAAGAGGTGCAAGCGGATACGCAAGTCAAGTAAGGTGTGGACATGCGTCCAGTAATCTTCTAAGTTCATCTGCGGAATTTCATCACATTGTACGCAAACCTGGAAAACTGTGCCGTTCCTCCAATCTCCTTGGTAGAGTAGAGGAACAGTCCGTAACGCGCCCCTACAAATTGATCCATTTTCCAGACCATATTATGGGTAATACCAAGCTTCTTCCAATCCTCTCCGTCCATGTAATAAAACTCGCACTCGTCCGTATTGTTTACGAAATTGCCATAAGCCTTCAAAGTAACTTTGTTATTGTTCACTGGAATCCTTGCAAATTCTACACCGGTATCTTTGTCTACCAGGTTTCCGAAGATCGTTTTATCGTCTGTCGTCCTTGCCAACATGACCAAGTAGTAATGTCCAGCTTCCTTGGTAAGCGCAATGAAGCCATAGGTGCTGATCAAGAAGCACAAGCCTGCATAATCGCCATCCTTTAGCTCGCTTCCATCCAAGGTAACGATAGCTTCGCATGCGGGCCCCATTGCACGCTGTGTCAACGTATTTGCCGAAAATATTAAATTTTCACTAATTTTTCCAGATTGGATCCGATATGTACCTGGCTTATCCGTTACGGACCACAAATTATTTGTCGGAATATGATTCCACTGCCAGAAGTCTTTCAGATGGACGTTGCCGTTCTCATCCGGCCTGTAGAAGAAATCATCGCTTCCGATCAAAGGTTTGTATTCATATCCGGGTTTAGTGCTCGGTATGTCGATATATGAGGGCGGTTTCCTATCGAATACCGGAACATCATTATCCCAATGCAAAGGCACCAAGACAGGGATACGGCCAACGGCACCATGATCCTGAAACAATACGGCATACCATTTACCATCTGGAGTATCAACGATTCCGCCTTGTGCTATACCTGCATTAAAATACCCCATGTCATCATCAAACGCCTCTCCGCCAATAAAGTCCCCTTCCAGGGAAGCTGCTACAAAACAGGCTTGTGTTCTGCGACTGTGTCTGGAATTTGTTATGTGTATGAGAAATACGTAATATTTTCCATTAATCTTATAGACATGGGCACCTTCATAACCAAGATGATAAGGTTCTGTCTCCCTTACAATGATCCGGTTTAATCCACCAGGCTTGGGACCGGTCAAATCTTCCTTTAATTCTGTAAGATGGATCTCTGCATTTCCATATATAATAAAAACTCTACCATCATCATCAAACAAAAGTGAGCAATCATGATAGAATCCTTCAATATTCGGGTGCCTCGTCCATGGTCCTGTGATTTCAAAAGCAGAAAACAAATACGTTTGATGCGTATCATTTGCTACGAAACATACATAATATTGGCCTTGATGGTAACGCAAAGATGCCGCCCACATTCCCTTTCCATAGATCTGTCGGTCACCCTCCAGTCTCTGATCCGGTGTATGATCCAAAGCATCATATACATATGCTGCCACTTCCCAATGGATCAGGTCATACGATCGCAATATTACACACCCCGGCATAAAATGCATGGTTGTACTGACCATATAATAAGTATCCTCAACCCGGATCACATCGGGGTCCGGATAGTCAGCCCATATAATGGGATTCGGGTACATCTGCATTTCCCCTATCCTTAATTTAGTTCCTTCAATAAAACAGTTATGTTCAATAGTCGTAACGGCTTTCTCAACACTTTTTAGCTCGTAGGGCTTCCCGCTGTTCCAATGGTGTCAACCCTGTCATTTTCTTGAAAAATCGGGTAAACGAGTGAGCCGCATCATACCCCACACGAACACCGACCTCCGAAATTTTCAACTCATCCTGCTTGAGCAGCTCTCTTGCTTTTCCAATCCTTGCTTCCTCAATATAGTCAGATAAATTCCTGCCGCATTCTTGTTTGAAAAGTCTGGACAAATATGACGGATTAAAATGAAACTCACTTGCCAAACGCACTAGTGACAGATCCTCGGCTAGATGCTGTTCGATGTATAAACGAACCTTTTCGACCACCTCGGCCGCCCGATTTCGTTCACCCGTTCGTCTGACAGCGAACAAGGATTCCGCCGTCCGTTTCAAAAACTCGAAGCTCTCATACCACGATGCATGCTCGTCAATCTGAATAAGGCCAACGGCTCCTACTTTATCATGAAGCTCCCAGCGATTCATGTAAGATAACAGGATAAGCGCTATCATGAAATAAAGCTCCTTCAAAAAATTACTCCCTGTATTCCTTCCATCGAGCAGCGGTGTTGTCACTTCGTCAAAGATTCTAAGAAACTCGTCCCTCCGACCTCCTTCCAGATGCGCCGCTAACGCCTCCGCCTTTTCCCGGGAAGCTCGTTCTCTTGCCAATTCCGACGATTCGGAAGCTTTCATAGCAGCCAGCTGCACCATCTGAGCTCCATCACCTGCCCTCAGATGCTGCCACCGCCTAATCGAGTCATAGGCCGTCGACAACCACTTCCACTCGCAAGGCTCAGCACCTATCGTTACAGCAACCGATACTTGTAGAGACTCCTTGCAGGCTCGTTGAATCAGCTCAAATTCACCTTCCAGAAATCTTACCGTTCTAGCATAATCATCCGCTATTTCGAGTCCACTGCTCGGACGCGATTGGATGAACCAGACGAGATCACCGTAGCGATCAATCATTCCGAGACTTGTCGTTTTTTCTGTCAGGAACGTCTCCGCCAATATCTTGACGGCTAACGCCGCTTCCTGCCTATCGGCTAACGAATTTGAAAAGGAAGGAGCCAAGCCACCAAGAACCATGAGTACGGGCAACGAAGGATCGAGGGGAATGTTTAATTTATGGAAATCCTCAACCATCACATCTGCAGCACGCGCACCTTGGAGCAAGTGCCGAAAATAATTGCCTTGAGCAAGCGTTTCCAGCGTCGTGAGGCTCTCTCTGGACTGCTGAATCAAGTTGTTCAAACGCAGACTGTTTTCCAGTTCTTCGATGGCATCGCTAACTGCTGTGATGATTTTATCATATCCTTCACTCTTGAGCAGGTAATTGACGCCCGGAGTTTGGATCGCTCGATAGACATAATCGAAATCGTGATGGCCTGTTAAAAATATGATCTTGCAATGCGACCATTTCCGGCGAATGTTCTCCATGAGCTCCAGCCCCCCCATACCAGGCATACGGATATCGGATAACACGATATCAACCCTGGTCCGGTTCAGTAGCTCCAAAGCTTCGTACCCGGAGTAGGCTTTGTACAAATCAAGGTCGAGATTCAGTTTACGAAATACTTCAAACAGCCCGTCGGTAATGATCTCTTCGTCATCGACGATTAGCATTCTATTCACGGACATCAACCCCTTTAAAGGGAATACAAATGATCACTTTCAGTCCCCCGCTCTCACCTCTACATACCCTGAGCCCGTAATATTCACCGAAAGTGATCTTCATTCGGCGGTGAATATTTACCAACCCCGTCGTCTCCTCGTCACCATTATGAAGAGAAGACACAATACGTTGTAATGCCATGTCTGTCAAGTTTTCACCATTATCTTCCACCACGATGTGAATTTCAGTCTTTTCAATCTCGAAGCGAATAACAATCCTTCCGCCATGCGCCATCTGTTCCAGGCTGTGTTCGAATGCGTTCTCAATAATGGGCTGGACAATTAAGCGTGGAACCGATACTTGCTCGATTTCCTGTGGTAAGGAGTCGAACTGTACTTCAATACGCCTTGAGAAGCGAAGCTCCTGAATCTCTGTGTACATTCTGGCATGGTGAATTTCTAGTTTCAACAGCACATCGTCTGAAGCATTCCTGGTAACAAATTGAAAATACTCACCTAACTGTGTTGTGAACTGTCCGATTCGTTCAATATCTCCCGTTTTCGACATCGTATTCAGAATAAAAAGACTGTTGTATAGAAAATGCGGATTAATTTGTGATTGAAGCTGCTTCAGCTCGGCCCGTTGAGTCATGATTTTCTGCTTGTAGACTTGATCGATCAAAGAACGTAGATTTGCAACCATTTGGTTAAATCGGCCATACAAATATCCAAATTCATCCTTAGACTCATGCCGGATGTTAACGTCAAGGTCTCCATTTTCCATACGCCGAAAGCTTTTAACAAGCGTTAATAACGGTTTGTGAATAAACTTGTAGGTGGAGAACGCATAAACCGCAATAATAAAGACAGCAACGAACACAAACAGCCATGCCCACATATAAAACTTGTCCAGCGGTTTCTTGATCATTTGTTCGGGAATAAACCGGTAAATGGACATTTTTAGAAAGTCCGAGCTTGCAATAGCCGTATAATAACGGCTTCCTGAGATGGTAATGGTTCCCGCATTACGAATTGTAGTTTGCCTTATTTGTTGAACGGCAGTAGTCATATCCAGTTGCAAGTGCTCTACGGGCACACTCGTCACAATGACACCGGATTTCTCTGAGATCAACAAAGTTCCGCTGCCGGCATAGGTGTTGAACTGGCCCAGCGCCTCCTGAAGTCTGTATTGATCAAGCTCAACTTCAATGATAAACAGCGGTTGATTCCCATTGGTTCCGCTTTGCTTTGCCGCGCTTAAGAATAATCCACCATTCCACTCAATCATCTGGTTGTTGCGGCTGCCAAAAACCGAGCGAATCTCATAATACCTCTCGGAATCTAATTCGCGAGGACCGTTGGCAGATGAAATCGTTTTTGATATCGGATAGATGTGTGCGCTCACATTTTTGATATACGTACTACTGTTTTGAATGGCGTAGAGCCGTTTTCGCAGCGAATTGATTTTTTCAGTACGCCTAAAGGCATCCATCGTATTCCAGGTCAGCGTCAGATCATTGAGATCCTCGTCCTCGAGAACTCCATACTGTAGCAGCTTCATCCGTTCTACCTCTTTCTCAAAATCCGTTAGATAGAAGCTGATCTGGGTAACCGCCGTTTTGGAGATGTCTTCGCTTGCCGTTTGAACGATCCAGTGATACAGGTAAACGCCAAATAAAATAATCGGCAGCATGATAAACAAAAAAGTAATGAGCAGCCGAAGAAAAATCGTGTTTCGCAAAGAGAATGGTTGACGTTTGATCAAGGAGCAAGCCTCCAACGTTTTCTTCCATTATAGCTTGAAACCTTGAAACCTTCCTAAAGTATTTTCGTCCTGCACCAATCCACCTGTTACCCCTTTACGCTGCCAAGAACAATTCCTTTTACAAAATACTTCTGCAGAAACGGGTACGCCAAAATGATTGGGAGGGAGCCCAGGAATATCTGTGATGCTTTTAGCGTTCGGTCGGAAATAAGGGCCAAATTCAACGCTTCGTCGCGCGACATGCTTGATAAACTTTGCTGTATCACGATCGTCTGGATATAGCTCTGCAGTGGGTAATGGCTAGGGTCCCCCATAAGTAGAAGGCCGTCAAACCAACTGTTCCAATGCTCCACCATGGAAAATAAGGCAAGCGTTGCAAGAGCAGGCTTTGATATCGGCACATAAATTTTCCATAGTGTCGTCCAGTGACTAGCGCCGTCCATGACGGCTGCCTCCTCCAGCTCCTTGGGAAGCTCTCTGAAAAAATTAAGCAGCAGTACAACACTAAAAACGGGAACCGCGCCGGGTAAGACGAGTGCCCAGATCGTATCAAGGAGATTGTACTGCTTAAGCGTAGTATACCAAGGGATTAAACCACCGTGAAAGAGCATCGTCATGAAGAAAATCCAAGCGTAAACCATTCGCAGGCGAAATGATTTCGATTCCTTTGACAAAGGAAATGCGACGAGGATGGTTAAAAACAAATTTAATGGCGTCCCAATTGCTATGCGCTCCAAAGAAACAAGCATCGATTGCCAAAACGCTTCCCGGCTAGCCGTATAAGAATAAGATGCCAATGTGAAATCGACCGGCCACAGTTTTACATAACCTGCTGCTGCTGCAGTACTTGAACTGAACGAAACAGCGACGATGTGGATTAACGGAAGGACGCATATCAACGATACCAGTATGAGGAAGGACGCATTTAGAACGGAAAACCATTCTAACCGCCTTCGACTGTAAGGTACCTGGATAAACGCGTCAGATGCAGGTCTTGTTGAATGCTGTGCCACTGTTTTCCCTCCTTCTAGAAAATTCTATATTTAGCAAAACGATAAGCAACAAAATACGAGCCAGAAATCAATATGAGCGAAACCAGTGATTTGAATAGTCCAACCGCCGTTGCCACACCATATTGGGCATCCAACAAACCTAGCCGATACACAAAAGTATCAAGGATATCGCCGCTTTCATATACCTGAGGGCTATACAAATTGAACACCTGATCGAACCCTGCGTTCAGCAACTGCCCTAGACTTAGAACAGACAGCAATACGATTACCATACGCATGCCGGGAATGGTGATATGCCAGATCTTATGCCAGCGGTTTGCGCCGTCAATCGTAGCCGATTCATATAAACCGGGATCAATACCCGTAATAGCCGCTAAATAAATGATAGTCCCATAACCAAAGTTTTTCCATATATCCGAATAGACGAGAGTAAACGGAAACCATTGGTTGTCCCCAAGAAAAAATATTTTTTTAAGGCCGAGCGCGCCCAACAATTCGTTAACAATACCGCTCGAAGGCGATAAAATATCGATTAGTATGCCGCCCAGAACGACCCATGAGAGGAAATAGGGTAAATAAATGGTCGTTTGTACGCTTCTTTTAATCACTTCATTCTTCAATTCGTTGAGAAGAATGGCAAATACAATCGGAACAATCAAGCCGAGAATAAGCTTAAGACTTGAAATAAAGAGGGTATTCCACAAAACCTGATTAAAGCTGGGCAGGTGCATGACGTATTTGAAATTATCCCAACCGACCCATCTCTGATCACCGAATAAGCCCTTGGCAGGTATAAACTTTTGAAATGCGATGATGATTCCCGCCATAGGTACGTATGAAAATAATACGATCAGCACCAGTCCCGGTAATATCATCAGATGCAGCGGAAGCTCTCTCCACATTTTCCTGGTTACCATATTCATCCTCCATCGTTTGGAGCAAACTAAGCAGAGGAAGGAAGACAACTCCATCCTCTGCTCGTCGCTACTTCTTCTTTGATGTGTACCAGTCATTTACTTCTTTCGTTATTTGTTCTCCACCAAGCTTCGCCCAGTCTTTAACAAATTTATCAAATTCATCGATAGCTGCGCCCATAATGATTTTGGTATAAATCTCATTCTGCATCTTTTCCAAAGTAGATTTGCGTTCAACCATTGTAGAGGTAGGCGATCCAACGAACTTCTCCATCAGGAACTGATTGTTTTTATCGTACTGGTCAACCACACCCTCGGAGCCTTCAGGGCCGTAAATCCGCTCCCACCCCCAAAGTGCAAACCCTTCTTTCGAGCCCGAATTATAAGCGTCCAGTTTCCCTTGAATGGTCTTGGCTTCGCCTGTCAATGTCGAGGTATTTCCTGATTTACGGGTTGCATCGATCGCTCTAAACGCCTCCACGTTTTTCTTTACTGGAGCTGGCTGCACGGGGGACAATTGCCATACGCTTTCAGCTTCAGGAGGTGCGTAATATTTGTCAAACTCTGCCGTTTTACCAAAGTTTTTCTCCAAATGCAGATTGAAAAGCTTGACCACTGCTTCGGGATGCTTGAACCCCTTCTTCACCGCAAAGAACTTGGTCGTACTGAATTTTAAAGGTACTTTAGGTAACTCCCCGTTCTCCGAAACAATCGGAAACGCCCTCCACTGCGCTTGCGGGTCGTTATTGCGGATCAACTGGAGCGGCCAGATGGAATTCCACTGTTCACCGTATTCCATGCCGATCTTACCGGCAGCAATTTGCTCAGATACCTTGCCTCCGTCTTTAATCCCGAATTCCTGATCCAATTCCCCGTTTTTAAACATGCCCTGGAGGGCTAGAAGCGCATTCTTCACTTCTGGTTGAATGCCTCCATAAACCAGCTTCCCAGAACCGTCTGCCATCCACATATTCGGATAGGACTTGTACCCAGCCATAAACCCTTCCAATCCCATTGCTCCGCCCCACAAACTTTTCGTTACACCAAGACCATAAGTATCTTTTTTCCCATTGCCGTCCGGATCATTTTCCGCAAAAGCTTTTGAAATCGCTCGCACATCAGCCATCGTCTTTGGAGGTTGCAGCCCCAGTTTCTGTAGCCAATCTGTACGAATCCATAAAAACATGGCACGCTCAAGCGAGGAATCGACCTGCGGGATCGCCATCAATTTGCCGCCAAACGTAGCGGCATCAAACGGACTTGTGCCCTCCTGGGACAGGATTTCTTTGGCCAGTGGAGAAGCATATTTCTCATATATGGCCGTCATATCTTCGATCTGACCGGAATCAGCTAACTGATTCAATTGAGTTGCGTTCACCGGAATGACATCAGGCAGGTCACCGGAAGCAAGCGTTACATTAATCTTCTGTAAATACTGATCTGACGTGTCATTCCCCTTGACGACCCAGTTATATTTGATATTGATGCCCAACTGATCCTTGTATAAACGGCTCCAGCGGTTGTCTTCTAACGTTTCGCCCTTTAACACACCGAGTACGTTATTTTCTACGACGTCGCTTAGATTACGGACGAACGAGACATTGATCGGCGGATCATACTTGCCAAGCGGCTCTGTATTTGCACCCTTCACATCGTTATTTCCCACAGTGCTCGCCGGTTCATTCTTAGCTTCTTTCTGATTGGTACTCGTCGAACCGTTTTGACTTGTACACGCCGACAAGAGCGTTGTGATTACTAAAATAGAAACAGATAGCGCTTTCACATTATGCTTTTTTAGTTTCATGTACATCCCCCGATACCCAGTTTTTAAAATATTAACACAGTGGCGCTGTGTATGTTTTCATTATAGGAGCCGCACAGGAGTCTAACAATGTGCAACTCTTTACTTTACTTACCAATTGTTGTCATAATGTAAACGCAATCACTATTCCTTTTACCTGCGCAGCCATTGTGATTTTGAAGCGGGCACCTTCCGTAACTGAGATTTTCCAGACATTTGTTTGCCATGCATGCAATAAAAAGACCCGCCAACGGGCGAGTCGTCAAGTGTTTAAATTAAGGGAGTATGACTTATAGATTTACATCAACCGCTCGGCTGAAACGTCCAGCCTTACCAAAACTACAGACGCTTTCGGAATTGTCACCGTAAGCTCCGAGCCTGCTGCCGATACGGGATGTTCCATCGGCGTAACCTTGTATGGCTCATCAAAGCTGTTGCCATCCTTGTGGCTGGATGAAGACAATACGACCATTGACCCTGTGCCTGCATACTCGCCACCATGCAGGTCAAGCTTAACCTCCTGATCCTCATCGACGGCTAAGTTAGCAAGTGTAACCGCCAGTATGCCGTCTTTGACCGACGCCGAGCAGGAGATGCTTGGAACGTAATGCGTCTCGCCCTCTATGGTATAGATGATGTCACTGCAATCAACTGCCGTTTTAAGGCTCATTCCATGCTGGTGAATTTTATACATATCAAACACGTAGTAGCTTGTAGTGGCCACACAGTTATTACCCTTGGCAAGAAACAGGGAATGGATACAGTTTACGAGCTGCGCCACGTTAGCCATGACAACCTTATCGCAGTGGTTGTTGAAAATATTCAAGGAAAGCGCAGCCAGAACCGCCTCTCGCATCGTACTCGACTGCTCAAACAAGTATTTGCCCGGTAGTGGATGCCTGCCGTTCTGCAAATGCCACACCCCCCACTCATCGACGATGAGTCCAATGGACGCTCCGGGCATTGCAGCTTGAATCATGTCAAACTGGGATTGGATAAACGGCTCCATCTCCAGCCCGACACGCATCATCTCATACCACTGCGCATCGGTATATTCCAACTCCGATCCCATTTTTCCCGTATTGGTCACATAGTAGTGAAGAGAGTATCCAAACATGGGAGAAACCCGCCCCACTGTATACATCTCCTTATACTTGTCAAAAAACTTTTCCGTCCACTCCGGAATATTTTCGTACGGCCCGCATGCTATGTACTGAAGCTCCGGTCCGACACTTTTGCTGATAATACCATACTTTCGGTAAATATGGCAGTAATCCTCGGGTGTCATGCAGCCGCCGCCACCCCAATTTTCGTTGCCAAGTCCCCAGTATTTGATGTTGAACGGCTCCGGACTTCCGTTCTTCTCGCGTTCCATCGCAAGTGTGGTTGTTCCTCTCGGCATATTGCAGTATTCAATCCAGTTTCTGGATTCCAATACCGTTGTTGTCGTAGCGTTTACCGCCAAATACGGCTCAGCATTCACAAGCCTGCAAAACTCGATAAACTCATGAGTGCCGACCTGGTTGGATTCAAACTTTCCGTCGTTCATATACCACCAGTTCACGGTTGTCGGACGCTGCTCTTTCGGACCGATGCCGTCTCTCCAGTTGTAAGTCTCCGCAAAACAGCCGCCCGGCCAGCGAATAACAGACGGTTGTATGGCCTTCAATTTCTCAACAAGCTCTTGTCTAAAGCCTTGGATATGAGGGACTTCGGAGTTTTCGCCTACCCAGATTCCGTCGTATACGACTCCTCCCAAATGCTCTACAAAGTGTCCGTAAATGTCGGGATTAATGAGCCCTATCTGGTCTCCCAGTCTAATGTCAATTGTAGTCATCCTCATTCTCCTGCCCTTACCATTTGGGAGTCAAAGGATAGGGGCATCCCCTATCCTTTATTTTAGTCCGAATTTGCACAAGACAGCCGCAATATTTGCACGTCCCTCCAAGTGTATAACCGGTGCAACTGACACATTGAGCAAGCCGCCCTGCGCTTATTACGTCGTCGGCAAGCTCTACATGACGAGAATCAATCAGCATTTGCAGCATAGTCTTTATTTTCTCCGGTGTGACATGTATCGTTTCCGAACAGTCCTTGCATGGCCCCTGTCTGGTCATCGGGGTACCTCCTCCCGATTAAGAGATTGTCAGCACGACAACAGACATCGGCGGAATATCCGCATGGAATCCTTCTTCGTTCAACTGTACGCCTGTGAACAGCTCGGGCTTGACTTCATCTGGTTGTTCAAACGTATTATGGCTGTTCATCAAGGATGATACCAGTACTCTACCCGTAACCTGCTTGCCGACGAATCCTTCCGTATAGCCATCCAGCGGCGCGGCTTGTTTTGGGTCCGTATTACAGATGGTTATATTCAGCTTGCCTGCCGCATCCATGGAAGCGGATACGCTTAGCTGCGGAACTTCTTCCCCATTGAACGTGTAGGTACCGCTCTGAATCTCGATCGGCTGCATAATGGCATCCATGTGTACCTTAAACATTTCAAACACATGATAGGTAGGGGTCAGGATCATTTTTTCCCCCTCCGTTAAAATAACCGCCTGCAGCACATTGATCGTCTGCGCAATATTCGCCATTCTTACGCGGTCACAGTGATTGTTGAAAATATTCAGGCTGATCGCCGCGGAAACTGCGTCTCTCATCGTATTTTGCTGGTACAGAAAGCCGGGATTGGTGCCGGGCTCAACGTCGAACCATGTACCCCATTCGTCGATGATCAGCGCCACCTTCTTCTCGGGATCATATTTATCCATAATTGCCGAGTGCTTCACCACAAGCTCCTCTGTGAAATAGGCCGCCTTCATAATGCCAAACCATTCGCTTTCGTCGAAGTCGACGGCTTGTCCTCTCACCGCATCCGGTTTTTTCAAATAAATTCGGTTGCCGTCGGGATTTTCGATTACGATGCTGTGATCTCTTAATCTCGTGTAATAATGGAGCGCCAGTCCATCCATGAAAGGTCCCGCTTCCCGCATGAGCACCTCCGTCCAGTGGTAATTGTCCCCCCTTGGGCCTGCAGCGATTTTATAGATGGCATTATCTCCATAATCCCTTACATACGTGCTGTATTGCCGATAAAGATCCGCATAATATTCCGCTCTCATTCGGCCGCCGCAGCCCCAGTTTTCGTTGCCTATACCGAAATATGTCAACTTCCAGGGCTTTTCTCTTCCGTTTGCTTGCCGCAGGTTCGCCATCGGCGATTCACCGTCGAAGGTCATATATTCGACCCACTGCTGCATCTCATAGACCGTTCCGCTTCCGACATTCCCGCAAATATACGGCTCGGTCTCCAGCAGCTCGCACAAATCGAAAAATTCGTGGGTACCGAAATGGTTATTCTCAACGACGCCGCCCCAATGGTTGTTAATCATTCGGGCTCTCAATTCCTTAGGCCCAATGCCTTCCTTCCAATGATATTCATCGGCGAAACACCCACCCGGCCAACGCAGCATCGGAATGCTCAAATCCTTCAAAGCCTGAACAACATCATTTCGGATTCCTCGCGTATGGGGAATGCCGGAATCCTCACCGACCCAAATCCCCTCATATATACAACGTCCCAGATGCTCGGCAAAGTGTCCGTAAATGTTTCGATCGATTTTGTGAACTGCCGCTTGCGTATTGATTTTAATGCTGCTTTTCATATTGTTAGCCTCCTGATTGAAATAATTTATGATGGTTTAGCCTTTAACGCCGCCAGTGGACAAGCCTGAAATAAAAGCCCTCTGATTTAACAGAAACAAAACAATAATAGGGATGATCGCGAGCACGGCTCCGGCAATCAGCATGTCATAATTGTTGCCGTAAGGCGACATCAGCGAAGCAAGACCTATTGGAATTGTAAACATCGTATTGGTACGGAGCACGATTAAAGGCCATATAAAGCTGTTCCAGCTCTGCATCGCCAGCAATATCCCCATTGCGCCGAACGCCGGCTGCATTAAGGGTGCCATAATTCGGAAAAATATACCGAACTCCGAGCATCCGTCGATCCTTCCCGCATCCATAAAGTCCTTGGAAATGCCCGTTACGTACTGCCGGAAGAAAAAGATCGCCATAGGCGAAACGACAAACGGCAAGATAACTCCATAATACGTATTGATGATGCCCATCTTCACCGTGAGCTTATAGAGAGGCAGCATCAAAATTTCAAGTGGTACCATCATAACAAACAGCACCAGCATAAAAATCAAGTTTTTCCCCTTGAAGTTATATGCCCCTAAGCCGTAGCCAACCAATGAAGACAGCAACAGAGAGAATACGGTATGAAGCGCAGTTATGCCAAGACTATTTCTATACCAGAATAAATAAACACTGCCCTTGCCTGAAAACAAAAGCTTATAGTTGTCAAGACTCATCAGGCTCGGGATAATCCTGAAATCCATACCACTTCGGAACAGCTCCTTGGAGCTCTTAAAAGATGCCATAAACATGTAGTAGAGAGGAAATAAGACAATAAAGCATACGATGAGGAAGAAAGCAATCATTAATACCATTAACAACTTTCTTCTAATATTAGGATTCATCGTCAGTCACTCTCCTTCTTAAACAGTCCGAACATTTTCAGCTGTATCAGATTAACCGTCAGTACGATCAGGAGCAGGGTAATGCCAATTGCTGATCCCATCCCCATATCATTTCGTTGAAATGCTTGCTGGTAAATAAACCTGACGATGGTGAGCCCGATATCTCCCGGCATGCCTTCGTTCCAGAACACATAGCTTTCTCCGAACATTCTGTATCCTTCAAAGATGCCTATCGTCAAGGTGTAGATGATAATGGGCTTTAGGAGCGGCAGCGTTATCCAGTAAAACTTGGAAAATACACTGGCTCCGTCCATTTCAGCCGATTCGTATAATTCCTCGGGGATGCTTTGAAGACCGGCCAGGTAATACACCATATTAATACCGGCAGTTCTCCATGTATTGAGAATGACCATCAGCATCATTCCCGTACTATAGTTAAGAATCCAATTTTGGGGAGAAATACCGAACTTGGCGATAACAGAATTAATGAATGCCGTATCGGCTTCCCCAAACATAAGCCTGAAGGAAACACCGGCAACGATAACAGAGGTTAAGGCCGGGATGAAAATGACCGACTTAAACAATGTTTTTCCCTTGATCAATTTGGAATTCAGAAAAACGGCGAACACAATCGGGATCGGAATCAATAACAGGAGCGATAAAATCGTGTAGATCGTATTCGTTTGCAGCGCATTGAAAAAATGCTCGTCAAACATTCTCCGGTAGTTATCGAGACCTATAAATTTGCTGCTGCTAAGCCCGTGCACCTCTTGAAAGCTCATGCTGATCGTGGATGCTGTCGGGTATAAAAAAAAGATGAGAAACGATAAAAGAAACGGCGCTACGAAGAGATAAGGAGCAAACTTTTCCGAAAAAAATATTCTTCTCAAGCTGAATGCTTTCTTCGTCTTGGGATTTTGGCCATATGCCTGCCGAACAGCTTCTTTATTCAACTATTTCACCTCCATAAGCATGACGGCTGCCGTAAGCGGTTGCACATCCCCGTTTGTGCAGCCGTCAGCATTACAATCTGCCGAATGGCTACTTCTTCTGTTTGCGGAGCTCGGCTGCAGCAGCTTTTAATGCCTGTTCGGGAGTTTGCGATTGGTCCTTCAACGACTTGAACATGA
This sequence comes from Paenibacillus baimaensis, assembly GCF_025567575.1. Taxonomy (NCBI): domain Bacteria; kingdom Bacillati; phylum Bacillota; class Bacilli; order Caryophanales; family Paenibacillaceae; genus Paenibacillus; species Paenibacillus baimaensis. The sequence continues at coordinate 26,255 of NZ_JAOQIO010000033.1, forward strand.
CATTGGAATTGACCAAGTCCTGGGCGGCGGAGCTCAGCTCGCTCATATTTGGCGATTTGATCTCGTCCTTCATGCCCAGAAGTACATTGAATATAACCTCATTGCTGAAATAGGGATCGGGCTTCTGCAGCTCCGGATCATTCCAGACATCCCATCTGATCGGATCGAACTTCAACTCCTGCCAAATCCTCACATTCGATTCCTTGGTCAGCTTCGCATACGCAAGAAACTTTGTGGCTGCGTCCTGGTTTTTACTCTGCTTCGTAACGGCTGTGCCGGTTCCTCCCATACCTGCGGATCTTACGTTGCCATTTTCCCAAACAGGCATCGGTCTAACTAAAATTTTTCCTTTCAAATCAGGCATGTATTCCAAAAATCTGCTCATGTACCACATCGGCATGATCAGCGAAGCCGCTTCTCCCTTATTCATAAATGTAAAGAATTCCTCCGCTCCAGTGTTGCCGCCCGGCATCGGGACTGCGATTTTATCCTTATCAATCATATCCTTCATCGTCTGCAGCGTCTTGATATTGATTTCGTTGTCAAGCGTAACGTCGCCTTTTTTATCCAAATAGTCGGAGCCTCGCTGAATGATCATAGGCCAGAACGGTCTTTGACCTGTTACTTCGAAGGAGGTCATCGGCTTACCGGTTGCAGTCAGCACCTTTTTACCGGCTTCGATATAATCGTTCCAGGTTTTTATGGTATCCACATTTACGCCAGCCTTATCTAGAAGTTGCTTGTTGTAATATACAACTGTAGCGCCGACATGGAAATCGATCCCGTAATACTTTCCGTTTTTACTGTAAATATCGAATCGGGATTGAATGAACTTATCTTTCTCAGGCTCGATAATGTTGTTCAATTCTACCAGCTGGATATCGCCTTTAAGAAAGTTTTGAAAATAGTTAATGTTGATATCGCTAATGTCTGGTGCTCCTACTCCGGATTGAAGGGCGATGAGCAGCTTATTGTGCATTTCCGCATTGGGGTACGTGTCAATCGTCAGTTCAATCGGCTGATTGGGATTACTTTTATTCCAAAGCTCCGCCGTTTTTTCATAATATTTCTTATGAAGCTCCTGGAAGGTCCACAATGACAGCTTAACCGGTTTCGGCGCACCCGGATTACTATCCTTGGCCTGATTGGCCCCGTCACTGCTGCAGCTCGACAGAATGGTTGTCAACAGAACCGCGGATACAGCTGCAATAGAAGTTGCTTTTCTCATAGAATCGTTCCCCCTTAAAAAAGATGTTGTTAAGTAAACGAAATACGTTTGTTTGTTTACCTGTAACTAATTATAAAAACAAACATCGCTTTATCGAACTCCATTTTTTTATAATAAACTATAAATTTTTGATATGTACATCCGTTTATTACTGTATCACTTCCTGCAGCTCTGCTCGTATTCAAGCGGTGTCATGCCCGTTACCTCCCTGAATACTTTAAAGAAATAATTATAGTTATTAAACCCGACGCTGCTGACAATTTCCTTTAGCTTAAGCTCGCCGTTCTCGATACACTGCTTAGCTTGCTCAACCCTGACATGATTCAAATATTCAGCAAAGCCTATTCCGCATTCTTCCTTAAACAGTCTGCTGATATAGGAGCTGCTTGCACCCGCGAAATCAGCGACATCCTTCAAGGAAAAGTCGCTGCTGTAGTTGCGATGTATATACTCGACAGCTTTCTTCGTTATATTGCTTAGCCCGCTCTCTAATTTCATTAGCTTTAGCATCGATATCAGTTTATCGTATAAATTCACGACCCAAGCTTTAATATCCATAAGGGTTTCGTACTTCTGTATCAGATTGTAAGGAATGTCCTCTGCCGTATACAGCTTGGTTATCTCAATTCCCGTATCCTTGCAAATTTTGTTTACAATATTGATCAATTCGGCACAAATCATCTGGGTAGATTTGCTACCCAGCCTCATACTCGAGATTTTGCCAAAAATGTCATCCAACCTGCTTTTCACCTCCTTGTCATCCTGGTTTTTCAGCGCGGCATAAATGGCTTTTTCATCTTTTATATCCAAGCAGAAGAAGCTTTCCTCCTTTTTATGAGGGGTACTCTCGATAAAAATACTGTTTTTGCCTTTGTAAAACTTGTCCCTCAATAGGGTCTCCGCGTAGTTGTAAGCCTGAGGCAGTTTGGTCAATTCCGTGCAAACCTTGCTTACGCCAAAGCATACCGTTATATTCAAATGTTTTTTGATTTCAGATCTCATTCGGTTTAGTATCGTATACATGGTATTGTAGATATACATCGTGCTCTTCAACGGGCCTAACGAGAAAATCATCGCAAACTTCCCTTTAGCCATATGCACGATGACGGACTTTTCCCAATCCTTAAGTATTTCCTTCGATATTTCCATGAAGGTATGGAGCACTACGTCCACTTCTTGAGAAGAAAATTTTTCTTCAAGCAATCGAAAATCGTCAATTTCGGCTATCGTCACCATCAAGTTTTCCGTATCCAGCTTCATGTCGAGAGCACGCACCCTCCCTGTGACCTCCTCCACATCCGACAGCCCCCCCTCTAGCAGCTTCCGGATAAACGTTTGACGCAAAACAGCCTTGCTGGTCGTCAGCTCCTTATCGATATCGCTCTGTCTGTCGCGTTCATTCCGATACGAATGAATGGAGCTCCGCGCCGTATTCAAAATATTCAATAAAAATGGCGCATCCAAACGATGCTTTAGCACATAATCCATTGCGCCATTCTTCATGCTTTGTCTTACATAATCAAAATCGTCATAAGCACTCAGTGCAATAATACTGATCTGCGGGAAGTTTTTTTCCAAATGCTCGATCAAACCGATGCCGTTTAATCCAGGCATATTGATATCCGTAATAACAATATCGGGAGTTTCTTTTTCGATAAGCTGAACGGCATGGTTTCCGTTATGGGCATCCTCCATTATATAAAACCCTGCGTTCTCCCAATGGATCATCGTCTTCAATACGGTTCTGGAAACCGCATCGTCATCAACTATGAGCACCTTCAGCCTATTTGACATCGTCTTCACCTCCTACAGCAGGAATTGTTATTTCAACAGTCGTAAACAGATTAGGCACGCAATGAATCGAAAGTCCGAATTTTTCACCGAAATACAGCTTTATTCTTTCGTCAACATTCCGAATCCCTATACCACTGAATCCGGATTGATTAATCGTTGTTGCTTGCTGCAACAGACTGTTCAACGTATGTCCGTCCATCCCGACACCATTATCGGTAATCGTTATTTTTAATTCATTCTGGACCCGATATCCTTTTATAATAATCAAGCCCTGTCCTTCCATAGGCTCAATTCCGTGCAGCAGACAATTTTCCACAATCGGCTGCAACGCGAACTTCAATATATGACAATCCAGAATATCTTCCTCAATCTCAAAATGCACCATGAACTTGTCATAATACCGGTAAGCCATAATGTTTAAATAGTTTTTGACATATTCGATCTCCTCTCTAATATTGATCAGCTCGCTGCCTTTTCCCATAGAACCGTGAAGCAAGCTGATCAGGGAAGTGATCAGGTTGGATATATTGTCGGCCTTCTGGACATTGGCCAGCCATCTGACGGTATTCAAGGAATTCGATAAAAAATGCGGATTGATTTGCGCTTGTAACGATTTTAGTTCTGCAAGCCTTTTCAATTTTTCCTTCATTTTGACTTCATCAATCAAGTATTGCAGCTCACTGACCATTTGATTGAAGTTTGTCGTCACTTTCCCCAATTCATCGCTGCTCCTATCGTCAATCTGGACGACTAAATTGCCCAGCTTCACGTTATTCATCGAATCGATAAGACGCTTTAGAGGAGAGGAGATACTCTTGGATACGTAGTAAGACAGAAGCAGTGCGAGCACAAAACAACCAACACCGAGTACCAATATATAGAAGCTTATTTTTACCGATTCATGGTCCAAATAGGAAAAGGGTATGGTGCTTACTACATACCAATCGGCACGTGGTATATATGTATACGCGATCAAATGACGCTTACCGGCAATCGTGGTGTTGAATGAGTACGTGTCGGTATCCCTATTCTGCTTAAGCTCTTCAATCAGCGTGTCATCGGGGTAAGGCGTGGCGACCTTAAGCTGCGGATTTTGACTCGATATAACGGTTCCTTTCCCGTTCACTATAAATATATGGGAACCAGCTCCCAGGGTAATGTCTCTGAACTTATTGAATATATACTTCACGTCAATTCTCATGATCATATACCCAATCGGAAGTCCTTCAAACGACTTAAAGCTTCTGGACAACAAAATACCCGCTTCCCCGTAATTACTGAAACGAGAGCTTGAATTCCGTGCCAGCTCTTCGTTATCCTGATTTTGAATTGACCAGACAGGAACGCCGTTTTTAATCATCGTTTCTTCAAATAGTTCGTTTAAATAATCGGATTTCAAATTAAATTTGAAGCTAATATCCCCGTAGGCAATCACTTTCTCCTTATTTCTTGTATAAACCAGAACATCGGACACACTGTGAAAAAAAGAAAATCGTTTAGCCAGCATTTCCTGTATCTTGATTTGCGCCACGTTCCTTTCCCATTCGCTCATTGTATTGAAGCCGCCCATCGTCTGTTGAACGAGATCGGAGAATGCAATGTCAACGCTGTCATTTTCAAGCTTTATAAGTTCATTTACTATATTTTCGCTGACTTGGTCCATCAGCTGGATGGAGGCCGTGCTGATTTTCGTTCTTATCGCATCGCTTGATATGTAATAAGAAAATATTCCAATAATGAACATGGGGAGCAAGGAAAGCACAGCAAAGGAGATGAGCAGCCTGTTTTGAATCTTGATCTTACGGATTAGCCGGTTCATGTTAAAAGTCATAGTCTCAATCATCCTTATGTTTAGTAGATGGGGACAGCATTACATGAAGCTGAAACACACGCTTAACGCGAAAACTCGTCCAGGAATAATAGCAGATAATCGACTGCAGCAAAACGATATGGCCATCAACGGTTTGAAAAGCTTCTATCAATTTTAGCTCCTCATCTTAATAATCGCCGAACAATCACAGTATCGTCAACTATAACTATGTTTTTAATGTCATTTCTTACTCTTTTGCACGTTGAAGGGAAATATTGTACATAAACAACGATACCAAACAAAATCCAATGGTGTTTGAAAGTTGACAAGAAAAAGAGACGTAGCGGAAGCTGATCTCCATTCGGATCAAGGCTTCCAGTATACGTCCCAGGCGTACAACACGCGTTTAGAAGCATTCGGCGTTAAAGGGGCAGCCACTCTCGCAAAGCAACCTGCCTGGATAACGCATGCATCGAATCATTTTTTCGCATTTCATGACAGGAAAAGATCCCGCACCCAATCAGGGAGTGCAGTTATTCTCTTTCCCCCAGTTACAACGCAATAATAACAAATGAAGCAGTTGTTTCCCCGCTATCCTTATACCCGATGCGAACCGCCTTTGCACGAATGAGTAAGGTTCCCTTTGACAGGATAATCGGTTTCGTATAAAGCTTCCAGGATGGATTCGTTCCCTCCTCCGTCGTGTAGGCAATGGAAGCGCCTTGGGTCGCGGAGTGCAGCAGGATCGCTGTCGGCTCCCCATATTCGCCTTGGGTTACGCCGGATCGACCTGGCAGCTCGCTATTAATCGGGATGAAGATCGGTGCGGCGGTTTGCGGCTGAACACCGCCGGGCCACATCTGAGCTACCATTCGATCTTCCGGTATGTCGCCCCATACATCGTATTTGTCGCGCCAGTCGTCCAGTACCGTGCGCAATCTTTCCAAATCAACCCGATAACTGGGATCGACCGCTAAATTACGAATTTCGTAAGGGTCATTCACGCAATCATATAATTCTTCAACAGGCCTCGTGTTCTGCATCAATAATCGCTGATCTCCTTCAAGCTGGCCCGAAAGCTCCAGTCTCCACAACTCCTGGAAAGCCGGATGCTGGTGACTGAATTGAATCCATTGCAGGTAAGGCTTCTCCGGGTAGTAATTCCGAATATATTTATATCGCTTGTCACGCGCAGCACGTACCATGTCATACGATTCGTCATAACGGTCGCGGGTCGCAAATATATAATCCCTCGGTTTTGCGTGTGCACCCAAGAAAGGCTGCCCTTGCAGATGGCTTGGCATGGCTGCACCCGCTAATGAAAGAACCGTTGGCCCCAGATCGATCAGGCTGACAAGCGTATCGTTCACTTGACCCGGTTCCATCACGCCTGGCCAACGAACAATGAGAGGCACGCGGATTCCCGCGTCATACGGCCAACGCTTGGCTCGAGGCAGGCCTTCGCCATGGTCGCTCCACAAAAATACGATCGTGTTATCGGCGAGACCGTCTTCCTCCAATTGCCGAAGAAGGGCACCCACAAACTTGTCTGCCTCGGCAATCAGATCATAGTACCTGGCAATTGATTCACGGATTTTCGGTGTATCCGGCAAGTAAGGGGGCAGCTTTACCTGATCAGGATCGGTAATGAGCGGTCGATCCGTCACCATATCGGGATAATAAGCCTTTCGAATCATATCTCCCCACATGCTGCTTTCGTGCGTTAGCATGTGATTGAATACGGCAAAGAATGGCTGCCCTGTCTCCCTATGTCGCCAATGTGCTTCCCTTCCATCTTCGTCCCATGCGGTTAAGGGAGAAGGGAATTGATAGTCCGTCTTCCAGTTGTTCGTACAGAAATACCCTTCGGCTCGCATATACTCCGTAAACGTCTTCACATGTGCCGGAGGTACAGCAAAATAAGGCGTCGGCAGCTCCGGCGTAAATTTATTGACGTGCTCTGTGCGCATGTGATGGGCTCCGATCGCTGTCGGGTACATGCTGGTAATGATAGCGGATCGGCTGGGAGAGCACAAGCCCGCCGTAGCAAATGCGTTAGAATAGACGGTGCCCGCAGCCGCCAGCTCGTCGATAAATGGAGTCCGCGCAAGCGTATCACCATAACAACCGAATCTCGGACTCGTATCCTCTAAAGAAATCCACAAGATATTAGGTCGGTTTGTGGTCGCTTTCATTGATTTCATTCCCTTCCATTAGATATACAGGCAGTTCCTATGAAAATCTCCCCCGTAGATGAGGACTCTTGGGGGAGATATGCTGCAAAATCATTCTTGGCAGTTTTTATTTCCCTGCCATCTTGGCACCGATCTTGGCTTGTAAGCTTGCTAAAACGTTGCTCGGCTCAGTCGGAAACTCGCCAGGATGCCTGCGGACCAGTTCCGGCACAAGATGGCCTCTGCCCGTTTCCTTTAACCGATCCATATACTTTCTCAAATACCCCTTGGCGTGGAAGGGTCCGCCCTCTTTCATAACGGTCCACAATGGATCGACAGCGTCACTGTTTCTCCGCATCATTCCGTCATGCCACTCGTTTAAATAATAGACCGCTTCAAAGCAAATGTCTCTTCGCTCTGCCGCAAGGTTATGCTGCTCTTTCGGATCTTCGGCAAGATTGTACAGCATCTCTTCATCGAACAAATGAAAGCCGTCATGATAGCTGCGAATATAAATCCAATCCTTGAAACGAACGGATCGCTGGACAACATGTGCACATTGAGAAACGACCAGGTAATCGCGTCCGCAGTCAGCTCCTTCCTTGAGAGCAGGAGCGTAGCTCTCGCCGTGCCAATCGGGTACGGCAGGACTGTCCAGCATTTCTGCCAAGGTCGGCAGCAGATCAAGATGGTAATGCAACCCTTCGTCCACAACGCCCTTTTTCATGCCCGGCCAGCGGATAATCATCGGAATGCGGCATGTGCCTTGATCGGCGGTAGCATGCTCTCCATAAATCCCGAGCTGTCCCATGTTTTCGCCATGGTCTGCGGAAATAATAATGATCAGTTCGTCCATGACCCCTTGCTCTTCCAAGGCTGCAAATAACCGTCCCAGATGATCATCCATATAACGAATGCCACAATCGTATCCGTCAATCATCCTTCTCATATCATCCATGGATTGGATTTCACCTGGATGTCGGGGGAAGTTAGGGCTTGTTTCGTTTGTATACTTTTTCCCTCTATGATCAATGTGCAGCTCATGAACGCAATGCGAACCGACCATTTGCTTATGCCTATCCAGCACTTCCTCAGTCAACCATTCGGGCAGCGGTTCCGACTCAAACGGATTTCCGAATTCCATCGGTGCGCGGTATGGCGTATGCGGATCCCAATAGTTGATATACAGGAACCAATTATCTTGACTTGCGTTGCGTTTAACCCAATCGAGTGCCACCGGTGTAACATGCTCGGCCGATTCGTTGCCGTATCTTCCCGTATTCAAGATCTCATTAAATCCCGCATAAAAGTGGAAGGTCGAATGTCTTTGGGCAAAGGGGCTAATCAAGGCGGTGTTCATATCGGCCGCCAGACCCAAGTAAGAAGGGAGCGATCCTCCACGCGTCAATTTCCCCATAAGCTCGCGTTCTGTTCCTTCGAGCTTCATATCGCCCGCCGTACCGCCGTGGCCTACCAAACCGTTGACAATACCGAATTTACCGCTCATAAGCGCCGTTCGAGATGGAGCGCATGGAGCATCGGAGGTATAGTAATTAGTAAATCGAACGCCCTCCGCTGCGATTCGATCTATATTCGGCGAAGTATTCCGATGATAGCCATAGCATCCCAGGTGATCCGGACTTGTTGAATCTAAATCCAAAAACAACATCCTCATTCTTTGTCTCAGCTCCATCCATTAAATTAATGTTCATGTGGGTTAATCATAATAGTTGAACCTGCAGAAGTCGTTATTCAATTCTCTGATTTTCGGTACAAATCGCTGATCAAGCTGGTCCTTTATTCCGTATAAGATTTGTTGATTTCTTCAATGATTTTATTACCGCCGCCGGCCAGCCAGTCTGCCGATGCTTTCTCAATGGAAGAAACGGGATCGCGTCCCATGATAATTTTTGAGACCGATTCCATAAATTTAATATTGAGATTACTGCCGGCACGAGTCAGCGTTTCGGATTCGAGGCCCGCGCCCTTATTTTTCCACGAGTTCTTTTCGTTTTGTGCAAACATATCTCTAATCATTTGGTGATAGGACGGGTCCTCCCATTTGTACATTTGAATACCAGGATCAAACGGGCGGAATACCCAATTGTTTAGCAGGTTTTGACGATCTTTGTCCGCTGCTTCCAATTTTTCAAACTTACCGTCGGACACCTTCTTGTAATGAACCCCTTCGATACCATTTTTAATGAAATCCGAGCCCTCTGGGGAAAGGAAGTAATCCAGAATCATCAGGATACGCTTCTGTTTTTTCGGATCGATCTTTGCATTGATGACGTTTTTATCTAGCATGTCTAAGTTTAAAGTTCCAGTCAAGCCTGTCGGCCCTTTAGGAGGCTCCAATGCTGTAGGCATCGCGTCAGGGACCAATTTTTTAATGGCGGCTTTATGGTTGTTCCAATCATTCGGGTTTAAATAAGCAAAACCTACTTTATTCCCTTCAAATTTGTCTACGGTCGACCTGATTTTATTTACGGCAAAATCCTTATCCAGGACCCCTTCTGTATAGGCTTTGTTCATGAAGGTCAAGAATTTTTTCCACTCTTCCACCTGTGTTTGGTAAGGAACCAATTTGCCGTTAATATCTTTCCACTGATTGTATAAACCAAAGCCGGCCATAATAAAATCAACATCGCGAATTGTATTGTTGGTTTGATCGTAATAGAACGAAAACCCGGTTGTATCCTGTTGCCCATTGCCGTCCGGATCTTTGGTTGCAAACGCTTTCGCTACATCGTAAAACTCATCAATCGTTTTGGGAGCTGATAAATTGAGCTTTTTTAGCCAATCCTCACGGACGGATAACGAATCTCTGGTTTCCGTTACATAATAAGGAAATCCAAGCAGCTTTCCTTTCGGATTAAGCGAGTATAACGGTTCCTTCGGGATTTTCGCCAAGTTTGGATATTCGCTCAGCACAGGTTGAACGTCCATAAAGATTCCTTGCTTCTTCCATTTATTGAACTCCGGATTAAGCACGAAGAACACATCGGGGAAATCATTAGAAGCAGCCAGCACATTAAGCTTCTCTTTGTAGTTTGCGGCAGGCACCCATTGCATCTTAATATCCACATTGAACTTTTTGTTTAGTTCTTTAATCATCGTGTTATCGTCCGGCCAACCTCCGCCTTGGAAGGCACGCGCCATCCAGGTGATGGTCAGCTTCTCGCTCATGCCGTTAGACACAGCAGTTTTATCGTCTGTCTTTTGTGGTGAAGCGCTTCCAGCATCCTGCTTGGAGCAGCCAATGACACTGCCTATCGAAAGCATAAGAGCACACAAAACCAGTAGCTTCTTTTTCATATTTTTTCCCCTTTCATTTTTACAACAATTATATTTACATCCCTATCATAGGCGAATGGAATAGAATAAGCGTTACACGATTCTCTGATTTATTAACTAGAGATAGCATGAACGCATTGTTTGTAATCAACGTTGTCCGAAAAGACGAATTTTCTTGCCGGATAAAGCAGAGTCGCTCGCTGCCAAACCCTTTCATCCAGCATTTAAGGATTCGGTATAGTCGGCGGCGCAGCGGAATCCCGTATTGCCCGATGAGCTGTCTGGTGTGTTGCCCGTTCTGGCGGCAACGCGGTAACGATTGCAATATGACTTATGGCATAAGTACGAGCCCCCGCGCATCACTCTGGCCTGCCCAGTGGTCGGACCCTTAGGGTTGACCCGCGTCTCCCTCAAATGATAATCCTTACTGAACCAATCCTCACACCACTCCCACACGTTCCCTGCGGTTTGATACAAGCCATATCCATTGGGCGGGAAGGCATTCACGGGTGCCGTCCCGATATAGCCGTCGCTGGCATTGTTTTTATCCGGAAATTTCCCCTGCCAAATATTACACATATGCTTGCCGTCCGGCTTGAGGATGTCTCCCCATGCATATTTCTTCTGCACGAGCCCGCCTCGTGCGGCATACTCCCACTCCGCTTCCGTCAGTAGGCGTTTGCCTGTCCATTGACAGTAAGCCGTCGCATCGTTCCAAGACACATGCACCACAGGATGATCCAAGCGATCCTCAATGGTAGAGTCCGGGCCCTCCGGCTGCAGCCAATAAGCACCTTCCACCGACCACCACCATGGCGTTTTCTGAACCATCTGCTTGACCTTGCTCGCTGTCTCCTTCGAAATTAAAAGATGGAAAACAAAGGACCAGCCGAATTGCTCAGCTTCCGTTTTATAGCCAGTCGCGTCAACAAATTGCTTGTACTCGGCATTTGTCACCGTGTAAGGCGATATATGAAACGGACTAACCGTTACGCTACGAATCGGTCCCTCGCCGTCCGAAGGAAACCCTTCCGCATCATCCGTACCCATCAGAAAGGTGCCGCCTTCCAGCAGAATCATCCCTTCACTTGGATCAGCATTACTCTTCTTTGTTACCGATAACGAAGCTTCGGGTGAGACGATTATACCCGAAGAACCAAGTCTTGAGGCTGAACAGCACGACGGTTTATTTTCCACGAAGAATGTCCCCCTGATAATAGACTAACTATAGATCGCAAGACGGAAAGGCCTGATAGGATATAATGATCGAGATGTCCCCTGGTATCAATACTGTAAAATCAACCTCGCGTATGCTTCCTCATTACTATTCGACGATCGGGAGCTTGGTCGCCTCTTCCGGCACTGGCCACCTCTCTTGTTCCGACACGTCGACGGCTTTCCCCCATTTAGCCAGTAACTGATGATGCTCCAGCTTCTGCTGATGCTTCTCAATGATCGCAGGAATATTCCATGATGCATCCAACTGAGCTTGGAATTGCTCGGCAATATCGGCTCTTTCATGAACCAAGTTGTGAAGCTCCTTCGGGTCCGAGCTCAAATCGAACAATTGATTGTGCTGCTCATAGTAGACGTAAGCTACAAACTTCCAATTTCCCTTCCGCAGCATGCGTCCTGGAATGTGCTTGCCTTCAAGCGTTTCCATGCATTCGCTTATGACGATTCGCTCGGCATCCTCCGCTCCTCCATTCAGCAGCAGCTTCAAGTTCATACCGTCCTGCCTTGGCGGCGTTTCCGCTCCTGCAAAGGCGCATAACGTCGGACCCAGATCCATGATACTTACCGGCTGCGAGATGTTTCTCCCAGCTACAACTCCCTCTCCTGCAAGGACCATCGGTATTTTAGACGACCCTTCGTAGAAGGTGCTTTTTCCGATCAATCCATGCTCTCCTGCTTGCTCACCGTGATCGGACATGTACACAAACAAACCTGGACGAGCGCTGCGTTCCAGGTAACGGTTCCAAGCGCTCCTTACCTCCCCAACCTGGCTGTCAATCGTTTCGATCATTCCCAAATAAGCGGCACGCAGCTTCGTTACATTTTCTATGGTAAGCTGGTGATTTTGACGAAGCTTTTGCAATACGGGATGACCGTCATCCTGCAGGAACGACTCCGGAATGTCCATCCGCTCCTTGTAGTACATGTATCGGTCCGGAGGCGCAACAAAGGTATGATGCGGGCCATAAGTTCCGACAACGATGCATTGAGGCTTTGCGTGGTCCTCCTGCAAGTATTCCAAGGCAGCCTTGATGACAGCTTTGTCATATTCAAGTACAGGGGAAGTTCCGCCGCCGATGATTTTCAAACTTTTGTTCGCCATGGTGCCGACATAAGGCCCAAGATCCGTCCGAGCTTGCCCATAACGCCCCCAAAATAACGGAGTCAGCTCCCCCATAATTCTTCGTGTGAATCCATGCCGCTGATCCTCTCCGAGAAAATGCATGCGCCCGCACAGCACCGTGTCGTATCCTTCTGCGGCAATACCGTGCAAAAAAGTCGCCTGATCGCTGCCAATCGCCCCTCCATTGGTAAATACACCCGTTTTTTCCGGCAGCTGCCCCGTGAGCATCGACGTTCTCGAAGGGACACAAAGCGGCGACGACGTATAAGCCGTGCTCATCACGGTCCCTTCCTTGGCCAATTGGTCCAGATGAGGCGTACGCACCAGCGAGTGCCCTGCAAAACCTGCATACTGCGCATGATGCTGATCACTTAAAAACACCAAAATATCCGGTTTGCTACTCATGGCTATTCCTCCATATCATTTATATAGAATTTTAAAAGCAACGAAGCACACTATTCTCACCACTCGATACTCAATGAAAATAATGGGCTTCGTAAGACCTGTTCAGTTAGCGTCGAACTTGCTTTATCCCTATGTGCCAGATAAGGCCTTGTATTTTTCAGTTCTGGCATCCTGAATGATACCGCTCCAATTGAGTCCGTATGTGAAATCATATGCATGCCCGGCGGAGTCTATATAAACCGCCAGATCATGAGGAACATCCTCCTGCTGCTCCTCGACCGTCTTCATGTCAGCCGGCATTTGGAACGGCAGCAGTCCGCTAGGTTCGGCGGCACCTGTGATCAGTTCCATGATCGCCCGATCCTCAGCTCCAAAGTTCGCCAGAATCGCGCTGGCGGCTCCCTCAAATTCAGCTAAAACCGTCGGATTCGCTAAAGCGAGCGAAACAATTACCGGTTTATCCTTCATGAGCCGTTTAGTCTCCAGCACCATGTCGAGATCGCCCGCATTGGTCACCGTCACCGTCTTACCCTTGTATGTACGGTTGAGCACATCCCTTGGGTCTCCGGCTAAGCTCGTTTCCCGCGCATGCTCCGCCGTATAAGGTGCATACTGCAAGCTGATCGGCACATACCCTGTTCCACCCGCCGCTTTATCTGCCTTGCTATAGCCCATCGTCGAGCGGGGACTTTCGATGAACACTAAGGCAAAATCCGCTTCATCGGGCTCAGCCGTCACTTCAAAATATTCCCGAACTATATCCAGTTTCACAGGATACCCAACGCTAGCCGGAATCGGCAGCCCGATCCAGTTCGTGCTGGCCGGCAGCTTGCGCCTCGGAATATACACCTTTTTTTGCTTTTTAAAAGGGAGGATTCCATCTTCGTTCTTAAGCAGCACAAACGATTTCAGCTGCGCCTCGAAGCCTGCCTTTGTGAATGCGTCGCAACCTACTTTAGCCACCGTTTCCTCTACTTGAACATAAGGGTTCTCGAACAGACCCAAACGGATCATGTTCTTCAGCAGCCTCACGGCAGACAGCTCGAACCGCTTTCGCATGAAGGCTTCTCCATACTCCTTAACGCCGATATGATACGCCTCAATGATCGGAGCAGCCTGATCATTGCCGCCGAATTGATCGACCCCGGCCATCAGCAGCCTATAATGGCGCTCAGCCACGGTGTACCCATCTTCCACTCCCCAGGACCTGCCACCGGGGGACAGCTTCGTAATGTCCTCTGGCTCGTCGTGCGTAATGCTCCAGTCCGTGCAAACAACACCATCATAGCCTACCTGCTCGCGGAGCAGATCGTTGATAAGGTATGAGCTGTAGGAATTACCGACGTTTTCTCCGTTTTTCTTATCCTGACCGCAGGAAATCGTGTAGTAAGGCATGACGGCAGAGGCCTTTCCCGTCTTGCCGTTCAGACGAAACGCGCCTTCGGTAAAAGGAATCAGATGCTGCTCGAAGTTGCTGCCCGGATATACGGCATACTTGCCGTAAGCGAAGTGTGCGTCGCGCCCCGCTTCCCCGGAGCCGCCGCCCGGCCAATGCTTCACCATCGCATTGACGCTGTTATAGCCCCAGCCGTCCGCAATTTCCGCTTCGCCCTCCGACGTCTGAAAACCGTCGATATAAGCACGGCCCATATCTGCCGAGAGCTGCGGGTCCTCGCCGAATGTCATGCCGAATCGGAACCAACGCGGATCCGTAGCGATATCCACCTGTGGAGACAGGGCTGTCGTGAGGCCCAGAGCGCGGTATTCCTGTGCGGCAACCTCACCGAATTGTCGAGCCAGCTCCGGCTCGAACGACGCAGCCAGCCCCATCGATTCCGGCCAAATGGAAATTTTGCTGCCCCCGGCGACTTTAAATTCGGCGGAAGCATCAAGTCCGTGCCGTGGATCCGAGCTGTTATTCGCCGGTATGCCCAGTGGCTGGCTCTCAGCATACGCCTGCAGCCGGTTGCTCCATTTCGCCGCGATCTCCGAACTTTCCACGCTGGTGATCAGCACATGCCGGATATGATCTCCGGTTAGGAACTGCCGCTGCTGGTCCGTCAGCTCATACGGCATCGCGCCGCTTTCGTCAAACGACTTCCCGCCGTAGGTCGCAGGATTCCACCCTTTATTCCCCGGCAGCGACTGATGCTTACTGTACAGCATGAGGCCTGCAATTTGAGCGACAGACATTTTGGTCGCGAGATCCTTCGCCCTCTCCTCTGGGGATAAGCGCCAATCCTCGTATTTATCCAATATACCGTCTTTGTTCAGGTCCTTGAAGGCTAAGCCGTCTTGATAAATAATGCCCACACCCGAATCTTTGGAGTAACCGAGAGTCGGCCCTCCCGGGTTTTTGACATACCCAATCATTTCATCGTTTGGTCGCTTCTGCACATGTTTCCCCTCTTTTCTTTAAGCTTAGCCTTTCACCGAACCCATCAGCATACCTTTATTAAAATACTTTTGCATAAACGGATAGATGACCAGTAAGGGTACAGCGGTAATCAGGACTGCGGCCATCTTAACGGCTGGCGTATAAGCAAAACCTCCCGCATCGACCTCCATGCCGGAATCGCTTTCGATCAGCATTTGTCTTAAGAACACCTGCAGCGGCATATCCGCAGAGTTATTAAGGAAGAGAATGGCGTAAAAGTAAGTGTTCCAGTTTTGAACCGCATAGAACAACGTAAAGGTAGCTATTGCCGGCATCGATAACGGAATAACGATTTGCCAAAACAAACGCAGCTCCGAGCAGCCGTCAATACGTGCCGATTCCTCTAATTCAGCTGGAATGTTTTGAAAGAAGCTTCGCATGACGATCAGGTTGAAAGGCGCGATCGCAGTAGTCAGATAAAGCGCCCAATAGCTGTTTAGAAGCCCTAACTCTTTTACTACAAGATAAGTAGGGATCATGCCGCCGGCAAAAATCATCGTGAACAGCACCAGAAAATTCATCATACGTCGGCCCCTAAGCCAGCTCTTGGATAAGCCGTAAGCCATGAGGCTTGTTAACAGGATATTGATTAACGTGCCCGTTACCGTAATGGTGACAGCATTTCCGAATGCGGCTTTGAAGTTTGCATTACTCAGTAAGTAACCATAAGCCTCAATGGTCCACTCGTGCGGAATGATGAAAAATCCGCGTGACATAAATTCGTGCTCCGTTGCAAAGGAGCTGGCAATAACGTAGAAGAACGGCACTAGAATAACCAGCACTGAAACGATGAGCAGACCGTATATAATTCCAGTAAAGACGGAATCCTTCCCGCGTGAATCAAATGTATTCATCTTAGTAAACCCCCTCTTCTCCTGCTTTCTTGGAAAGCTTGTTTGCCAGCAAAATCAGGACTAAACCTACGAGCGATTTAAACAAACCGACAGCTGTTGTAAAGCTGAACTCTCCCTGTAGAACGCCTGAACGGTATACATACGTATCAAACACATCGGAAACCGAAAGGTTCAAGGAATTTTGCATTAAGTAAATGTGCTCAAACCCGATGTCCATAATATGACCCAATCTTAGAATAAACAGAATAATGATCGTTGCCTTTAGCGCAGGAAGCGTGATGTGCCATAGCTGTTTCCATCGGTTAGCACCGTCAACAACAGCTGCCTCATACAGGGTAGGATCGATCGAAGCCAATGCCGCCAAGAAGATAACCGCATTCCAGCCCGCTTCCTTCCAGATGCTCTGCAATACATACACGATGCGGAAATAGTCTGGATCTGTCATCAGCTCGATCCGAGCGAAGCCTGCACTAGCCAAGCCTTTGTTGATAGCGCCTTCCTGCGTAGCGAATAAAATGACTGTAATACCCACCAAGACAACCCAGGATAGAAAATGCGGCATGTAAATAACGGTTTGTACAAATTTCTTGAACAACTGCATACGAACCTCATTCAAAATAACCGCGATCAACACGGGAGCTGGAAAAAACAAAAACAAGTTTAACGCACTTAAAATGAGCGTATTTTTTAACAAGGTCCAAAAATCCGGCTCTCCGAACAACCGTTCAAAGTGCGCGAAGCCCACCCACTCGCTTTCGGAAAGTCCGGCAAACGGATTGTAATCCTGGAAGGCAATGATGATCCCGGCCAGTGGCAAATAACGGAAAATAAGAAAAAACAACAAACCCGGTAAAATCATCAGGTATAATGGAAGTCCTCTCTTCCATTCCTTTAACGCCGACTTTCTGAGTGATTGCGATTTAAGCTGCACAAGCTTTACTGTGGAATCTCCCTGCACGTTTGTTCCCTCCTGCATGATGCATCATATTTGATATAGCTACATCATAATGGCTTCGCTTTCATAAGTCGTTACACGATTCTCTGAT
This sequence comes from Paenibacillus baimaensis, assembly GCF_025567575.1. Lineage (NCBI taxonomy): Bacteria > Bacillati > Bacillota > Bacilli > Caryophanales > Paenibacillaceae > Paenibacillus > Paenibacillus baimaensis. Next base: position 43,659 of record NZ_JAOQIO010000033.1, read on the forward strand.
TTCCAAACTACACACTATGAAGAGGGGCACAGCAATTTCGGCTAACCCGGCTGTGAAAAAAGAAGACCGCCCGCCGGTTCCCCGGACGGACGGCCTATGCAGATCCTCGTCGTCTTTATCGCAAATAAGTCGTTTCGGTGCCATACAATTCTCTGAACTTCTAACCATTCTTCGTCCCTCTGTAGCTGAATGGAATTCGAATGGAAACTACGGTGCCGCGGTCCGGAAAGGAAGTCAGGCTAAGTCCATAGCCCTCGCCGTATTTCAAGAATAAACGCGTATGCACGTTCCTTATGCCGAGCGATTCTGTCTGTATGAACTCCTCGTTGTTCACATTCTCAGATATATCCTTTAACCCTTGTGTCAGCTCCGCCAGTTTGGACTCCGATATTCCCCCTCCATTGTCCGCAATTTCGATCACCAAATCATCCTTGTCGTCATACGCGCTAACCAGGATAGCTGCGTCTCCCGCCCTGGGTTCAACCGCATATTTCACGGCATTTTCTACGATGGGCTGGACAGTCAGCTTCACGAGCAGACAATCGTGGAATTTCGGATTGACCGTGATTTGGCTAAAAAACTTTTTTGGAAAACGGATATGCGTAATCTCAAGATACTTTTCCAAGATGGCGAGCTCATCCTTCAAGCTCACTTCGTTATCCGAAATTTTCGCCGTATATCGGTATACGTCCGCCAAATTGGCAGCCATGCTGACGACCAGATCGTCGTTATTGAGATAACCTATACTTTTGATAACATCCAATGAATTATACAGTAAATGCGGATTGATTTGGTTCTGCAGCGCCTGGATATACGCTTCCTTCTGCCGCAGACGCGTATGCACATCCTGCAGCTTCAGGTTGGAAATCGTATTCAGCTGATTATCGAGCTGTTCAACCATCTTGTTAAAGCTGTAGTTCAGCTTCTGAAATTCGTTCATCCCCTGCTGAAATTCAGCCCTCGTCTTATAGTCGCCCTGAAACACCCGATTCATATTGTGCTTCAGGTGTAGCACCGGTGTTACAAATAAATTGGAGACAAGCGGTACGAGAAACATGACCATAACGGCAATAAGCGCAAACGCGATGATCGTGGAGTTACGTGCCGAATAAAGGCCGCTGGCCATCTCGTCAAAAGGCACGATGGCTACAACCCGCCAGCCCAGCACCTTGGAGCTGCTTGTCGATACAAGTACCTTTTCTCCGTTATAGGTTCGAAGACTCACCCCACCCTCGGCCGGCGTGCCGAGTTGACCCAAAGGCGTATCGGCAAGCTTCCGGCCGCGCCATTCTTTAACAGGATGGTATACGATCGTATCATCCTGAGAAAGCAACATGAACTGGCCCGTATTGCCTAACTTCGAACGCTCGAAGGTCGCTTCAATTTCGTTGAGCCCCAAATCCATAACAAGGAAGCCGATGGGCGCCAGACTAGAACTACTGTAGACCGGATTCAGCATAGAGATTACGGACATGCCCATTTGCTGCGGGTAGGTAATGGTATGGGTTGGAATAAGGACGCGTTGGTCCGAGAAGGAAACGGCAAACCAAGGCTCTGTACTGAAATTCTCGCCCGAGGAGTTATAGCTGCGCATGGCCAAAACCCGCTTGTCTGTTGACATTAAGAAAACTCCAGCCACTTCACTGTAATTAAGTGCAACGTGACGTCTTAACATCGCTTCAATTTCATCCGCCTCGAAAATATTGATGCTGCGGCTGCCATCGAACCAACTCTGAATTGGTTCTTCCTTCACTAACGTTTTAGTCGTTTTGGACAGCTGCTCGAAGTAAAATTCGATATGATGATTTAATCGCTTGGTTGCTTCGTCCGTGACGGTATGAAAATCCTTTTTAACCGTATTACTGTAGTTAAAATGTGAGAAGATGCCCATGAGAATCATCGATAAAAGACTGATCCCCAAAAACAAGACGACCATGCTGACCTTAATCGGAAACCGAATCCAAAATTTTCTCATGTGAACCATACCTTTTCTATGTTCATTTGTCCTAATCGTTATCCGTACAAGTTCTTTCCGGGGTGAGTATATCCCTCTTTTCAAGAATAATAAAAATTAGCCAATTTGCTGAAAGGTTATCCAGGAAATGAATAAGGATGCCATCCTCTCAGATGACATCCTCTTTTAATCTTGCGCGGCAGCAAGGAAACCTTAACCTTCGCTACCCCATTTGTTAATCGTATCTGGTATGGAAGGCTGCGACAATGCTCCGGTCGCTTCCCACCACTCATCCACAGCTTGGCGAAGTACTCTGCGTGCTTCTTCCGCTTCGGGATGTCCTGCCACATTGACCAGCTCGTCCGGGTCCTGATGAAGGTCGTACATCTCCTCCATATCTTCCTCGTAGTAATACACATACTTCCATTCTGGCGTTTGTGCGCCACGGAAAGGATGATAACCCCAATACGCCTTGTAATGCTCAAAGAAAACAAGCTGCTCCGCAGGAGACTCAGCCAATTTGAGATGAGGTATCAGCGAACCGCCTTCGCATTCGGCAGGCACCTCTATACCGACCGCATCCAGCAAGGTGCCGGTAACAGCCGAACTGGATACCAGATCAGGAATGACGTTTCGCGTTGGGTTCGTCCCCGGCACGTGCAGGATCACGGGCACGTTATACAGCTCCTTATACGGAAGAACCCCCTTCAATCGCAGCTTGTGGGCCCCCTGCATATCGCCATGATCCGTTGTAAACAGGACGACTGTGCTTTCAAGCATTCCCTTCGATTCAAGCTTATCCATTAAACGGCCAAGGTTCTGATCCATAAGCGTAAGCAAGGAACGATAGTGTTGAGCGTCACGCCGAACCAGTTCCTCCGTAAGGATGGATTCGCCCGTCCTGGAACGTTCCAACTGAAAGGCAGGCTTGGTAGATAAGTCATCAAGATAATAGCTGCTCGGAATGGGCATGTCTTCAAGCGGAAACTGCTCCGCATACTGCTCAATCAGCTCGAATGGTTTATCAACCGGCACGTTCGGATGCGGCATAAACCAGTTTACCGCCATAAAGAACGGCTTGCTACCTTCATAATCGTCCAAGTAATTCAATGCTTTCGTGGTTGTTACAGCATCCTTGTGGCTGTGAAAGCGCGGATCGGAATTGGCAGCTCCCAGCTCAAAACCGTCTGTCCGATAATCGGTAATCTGAAACTCATGATCCGCTGGGGACAACCCCAAATGCCACTTTCCCAAATACACGGTCTCATAGCCAGCCTGATTAAACGATTTTGCAATGCCCCACTCCTGTGGATCGAGCACATGACCGATATTATTGACGCCAACCTGATGCGGGAATTTCCCTGTCATCCAGGTGGCCCTCGACGGCGAGCATTGTGCGGATGTGGAAATCACACCTGTAAAGCGCACACTCCGTCCGATTAGCTTATCCAGATTAGGAGTATAATAACTGGAATTAATGCAGCCCATGGCATCGAGATTTTGTTGGTCTGTGGTGATCATCATAACATTTTTCATAGCGTCTTCTCCTCGTATTATGAATAATGGCTTCGGCTCGTTGCAAACACTTCCCAATAAGTCAGCACATCCGCTTCCGCTTACTCTGGCTTAATCATATTGAATTCGTTTCCGTATGTCGTTACACAATTCTCTGATTTGTGATACATGCGATTGCGATTTACCTTTTGTAGGCATGAAAAAATGCTGTCCGACAGACTACTCCAGTCGAACAGCATGGCAACACTACTCTTTGTAAGCCCGGTTTATTTCCTCCATGATTTGTTTGCCGCCATTCGCCATCCACTCAGCCGAAGCGGTTTCTATGGAATCAACGGGGGCATCACCCATAATAATTCTTGCCACAGCTTGGGCAAAGTTGGCATTCAGCTTAGTACCGTTTCGAGTTAAAGTCTCCGATTCCAAGCCGGCCGCCGGATTGCTCCACTTATGTTTTTCATTCATGGCAAACATATTTTTAATCGCTTGGTGCTGCGCTGGGTCCTCCCATTTATACAATTGAATGCCCGGATTAAAAGGACGGAAAATCCAGTTATTAATCAAGTTTTGCCGATCCATGTTCGCGGCCTGCAGCCTTTGGTATCTATCATCGGTTATTTTCTTATAATGGACACCTTCGATCCCGTGCTTGATAAAGTCGGCTCCCGCCGGGGAAAGGAAATAATCGAGCATCATCAGGATACGCCTCTGCTTTTTAGGATCGATCCTGGAATTAATAACGTTCTTATCCAGCATATCCAGGTTTGAAGTACCGGTTAAGCCGGTCTGTCCCTTTGGCGGTTCCATCGGAGTATAGGCTGCATTCGGTACAAGCTTGGTTAAGGTGTTCCTGCTTTTCAGAAACTGATTCGGATTCAGCATGGCAAAGCCAACCTTACCCGACTCGAATTTCACCGTAGATGCGCCAACCTTATTTACGGCAAAATCCTTATCCAATACACCTTCCTTGTAAGCCCTATTAAGGAAGGTCAATGCCTGCTTCCACTCATCCACCTGCGTTTGATACGGAATTAATTTCCCGTCGACATTCCGCCACTGATTTCTCAAGCCAAATCCGGCCAAAATAAATTCAACGTCACGAAACAGAGCGTTATCATCCATATAAAAAGTAAATCCGCTTGTATCCTGTATGCCATTCCCATCGGGATCCTTCGTTGTAAACGCCTTCGCTACCTCGTAAAACTCATCCAATGTTTTGGGGATGGCCAGATCGAGCTTCTTCAGCCAATCCTCCCGTACGGTCAACGTATCCCTCGCTTGTGTGATGTAGAAAGGAAATCCGAAAACTCTTCCTTTTGGGTTGAGTGCCTTCAATTCGGCATCCGGAATGTTCGCAAGATTGGGGTATTGATCGAGAAGTGGCTGAACATCAAGGAACAAGCCTTGCTTCTTCCACCGGTTAAAATCCGGGTAAAGTGCCAGAAATATATCTGGAAAATCATTCGAGGCTGCGAGCACGGCCATTTTTTCTTTATAAATATCTGCGGACACCCATTGAATCTTTAAATCGACATTGAATTTGTTGTTTAATTCCTGGATCATCGGATGGTCATCGGGCCAGCCTCCACCCTCAAAAGCGCGTGCCATCCATGTAATCGTCAGCTTCTCGCTCAACTCATTCGCAGGATCGGCTTTTTCTTCCACCTTAGGAGATGCCTTCAATCCTTCGGAATCCGTTCCCGTACAGCCTAAGACTGCGGATGACAACAGCAGGATAGCGCACCATGTCAGCCATTTCTTTCTTATAGGTATCATATCCCCATGCCTTTTCTATATTCATTCGGCGATAGCCCTGTTATATTTTTAAACACCCGGTTAAAGTAAGGCATGGATGAGAAGCCGACCATATCTGCTACCTGGTATATTTTCAAGTCTGGCTCCAGCAGCAGCTGCTTCGCCTTCTCGATCCGGAACTTGTTCATATAGTTGACGAACGAATCGCCCGTATGCTGCTTGAACAACGCACTGAAATGGGAAACGCTAAGACCGACGTAATCGGCTATTTGTGATAGACTGATCTCTTGCATGTAGCTCTTCTCGGCGAAATCGCAGGCCTTCTTAATGACGAGCCGAAAAGAGCGCTTGTGATGTTGATGCTGATGCTGTTCATATTGACACCATTGTTCGATTAAATACTGAATATGCCTTTTCAGCGATTCCTCCGTCCGCTCATCGAGAACGTCCGATTTCTGAAATTCAGGGTACGTATATTCCAGCAGGTCATTCAGCTTTCCGGCCAATATGCGAAGCAAACCAAGCTTCGAGCTCGGATGGCTGTTCTTGTTCCTCAGAATGGATTGAACCAGCTGCGCTTGCTCCCCCATTAGCTGCTGAACATCCATGGTTTGAATCTGTTCGACGAAGGTGTTGATGCTCATCAGCTGATCATGAACAGGATGGAGCAACTCCAGCCGGTGTAAGGATCTTTCCAGCGCTTCCTTGAGTACATCTTCTCTTACCGGCTTCAGCAAATATTCGGACACCCCGTAACGTATGCCTTGCTGAGCATAAGAGAAATTATCATAGCCGCTGATAATAATACTTACTATAGGGAATTTAATTTCATCGATTTGCTTGATTAACGACAGCCCATCCATCTTGGGCATCATAATATCGGTTATAAGGACGGTCGGACACAGCTCTTGAATAAGGTTCCAAGCCTCAACCCCATCTCCGGCTTCCCCTGTGACCTTAAACCCGCTTCCGATCCGGTCTACCATCTCGACAATACCGCTGCGGATCCAATGCTCATCCTCTGCTACGAGCACATGGTACATCGGGGTCCCCTCCTCTCATCTGTTCATGTGTTTTTCTAATGCCATACAACTTCTTTCTGAGGTTAGCATTTCCCTTTACTCGAAAAAATTTAAAATTATCCAATTATCTGAAAGTACAGCCATGAACTCAGCCTTTGCAGCCGAAGATCGCACATATCTCTTTGTTCACTTTTAGCAAATATTGGCTCATGACTTCGTCGATGTGCGTGGGCAGCGCGTCGGAGAAGCCGACAATGACCACAGCCCCGAGCAGACTCTTTTGAAAATTAATAATCGGCAGGGCAACCGAAGAGATACTTGGAACAAGCGGTTCACTGGCAAAGGAAATCCCATGCAACCGTATCGCCTCGATTTCGGTCTTCAGCTTTAATCCACGTTCCTCATCCAAGGTCGTAAGCTGCTGCTTACTCCAAACGCCTATCACCGCCTCCTCCATAAAAGCGGCGTACACCTTACCTGCTGCCGAGAGGATTGGGAGCAGCGTGCCGATCTGAGCACCGATATTCAAGCCCTGATGACTATTGATCATCTTCACGACGACCGGGCCGCTCTGCGACCATGACGTCAGCAGCACGGTTTGTTTGCAGGTCCGGTTGATTTCCTGCAGGAACGGCGTCACCCGCTCGATCATCTCCTCCTTGTTCAAGGCTTTCATGCCAAGCTCGACCAGCTTGCTGCCAAGGGAATATAAGCCGTTCTCCTTATCCCGGTATAGAATCCCGCTAAGGGTGAGCGTATTTAAATATTTATACAAGTTACTTTTCGTAATCTGGGTTTTCTCTTGGATATCATTAAATTTCAGCGGTTGATCGTATGACGCCACGAGCTCAACGATACTGAAGCCGATTTGCAGTGATTGAATGGTAGTGCCTGATTTGATTTCGGTCATGACAAACAACCTTTCCGGAGGTTATAGAGTGAACAAAGTTCACTATGAATAAATAAAATATAGCGATATTACTCAAGACGTGTCAACCTGCACTATCAAAAAAAGAAGTAATCGTCGATTAGATATATTGACAATTTCTGAAGAATACGTTTTTATTATATAATAAGAGAATTAAGTTCTCTAATATTATAATTATTTATTCGTAGAACAAATCCTGCGATATTCTATTAAACAAAGGAGCGAAAATCATGAAATTAGTAAGCTTTAACTACGAAGGTAACACGCGTATCGGATGTCGTCTCGAGAATCAAATTATTGACCTAAACCTCGCCTGCCGCTCAATGCTGGAAGCCGACGGCGTCATCCGCGCAGCGCAAATTGCAGAAGCCTATGTTCCCGCGAACATGGTGGAATTTTTACAGGGCGGCGACCCAAGCATGGCACTGGCGAACAAGGCCGTCAATTATGTCCTGAATAGCACCGAGGGATTCAAATATAAGGTTCTACAAAACGTGTCAGATGTAAAAATCGAGGCTCCTGTGCTGAATCCCGGTAAAATGATTTGCGTCGGCCACAATTACCGGGAGCATATTCTCGAAATGGGCCGCGGACTGCCTCCGGTTCCGGTGGTATTTGCGAAATTCAGTAACACTATTGTCGGCCCTCAGGACGACATTCCATTCTATCCGGTTTCCGAACAGCTTGACTATGAAGCGGAATTTGCATTTGTCGTCGGGAAGCGCGCACGCAGCGTATCACAGGCTGACGCGCTGAATTATGTTGCCGGTTACACGATCGTGAACGACGTCACCTACCGCGATATTCAAAGAAGAACGATTGAATGGCTGCAGGGCAAAACCGTGGAAGGCAGCGCGCCGATGGGCCCTTGGCTTGTGACCACCGATGAGCTTCAAGACCCTTCGGGACTGGAGGTTGTCCTGACCGTTAATGGCGAAGAGCGCCAGCACTCCAATACCTCGAACCTTGTATTCAGCGTATCCTACTTGGTTGAATTTTTATCGAATCTGATGACCCTGGAGCCGGGAGACGTGATCCTGACAGGCACGCCGGGAGGCGTTGGCGTTGCCCGCGAGCCGCAGGTGTTCCTGAAAGACGGCGATGTCGTGCGTATTGAGATCGACCGCGTCGGCGTACTGGAGAACAAAGTAAAGAAAGTAAGCGAGGGGGTATAAGGATGACTATGAACGAAACGATTGCTGCGATCCATCAAACCACAGACGAAATTGTCGAGCTGACAAAGGGGCTGTCCGATGAGCTTATTCTCTGGAAGCCAACCGAAGAAAAATGGTCCATCCAGGAAGTCGTCTGCCATCTTGAGGAAGCGATTCCTTACTGGCTGCATGAACTGCAGGATACCTTGAAAAAACCAGCACCGTGGGGTCGTGGCCTGCAGCACGAAGGACGTCTCGCTGCTGTCAGTCAAGCACACCAGCGTTCTACCGCTGATGCCTTGGAAGGGCTCGCGAATACAAAGCGGCAGGTGGAGACTATCCTCGGTTCGATTGGTGAAGACGACTTGAAGCTGGAAGCGGAAAGTCGGAACCCACGTTTCGGCATAAAGCCGATGTCTTTTATTATCGATCACCTTCTCACCGATCATTTGGTGACCCATTTAAAGCAAATTCGCAGAAACATCGAACAGTTTGAAGCCCGGAAATTAACAAACTAAAGAAGAGGTGCGAGCCCATGGCAGAAAAAACAGATTTTTTCCAAAGTCAAACCGTCAAGAATTTTAACCAGGAAATTGAGAAATACCACCTGGGTCCGCTCTGGAACGCCATTCCCGAGCTGATGCATAAGCAGCCGACTCCGCACGCCGTAGCGTATTTATGGAAATGGGAAACGCTTTACGCAAAGCTTATGGAGGCGCGTGAAATCTTTACACCGGACCGGGGCGGAGAGCGGCGGGCGATTTATTTGCAAAATCCCGGATTAACGAATCGCCAGCCATGGGGCTGGGCGTCGACGACACAAACGTTGTACGCGGCCGTTCAACTGTTACTGCCTGGTGAAACCGCCCCTTCCCATCGTCATACGCAAAGCGCTCTCCGGTTTATTATGCAAGGAAATGGCGCCTATTCTATCGTGCAGGGCGAACGTTTTTTTATGGAGGAAGGCGATTTCCTGACTACTCCTAAAGATCTGTGGCACGGCCACGCCCACCTCGGCGATAAGCCGATGATTTGGATGGACTGCCTGGATATTCCAACGATCTATGCGATCGGCGGGACATTCTTCGAAAGTTATCCGGAACGCATAGAGCAGCCGAATGTGCCGGACTACTTCAGCCCTGGGCGGTATGAGGGCGGTATGGTTCGTCCGATATCTGACCGGGAGCCGAAGATTGCACCGGTTGGTTCCTATAAGTGGTCCCAAACGCTAGCAGCTCTCGAAGGCTTAAGCCGCTTTGAGCCGGACCCGTATGATGGCTATGCCGTTGAATTTATTAACCCTAGCAATGGGAAAACAGCCAACCCAAACATTGCCGCTTGGATGCAAAAGCTGCCGGGAGGCTTCCACTCGAAAGCTCACCGCCATACCAGTTCAAGCATTTATCAGGTGTTCAAGGGTTCCGGCTGCTCGATCATCAATGGCGTTCGCTTTGATTGGTCGCAGGGCGATTTCCTTGTCATCCCGAATTGGGCTTGGCATGAGCATATCGCTGCTGAGGATGCTTATATGTTCTCCGTGAGTGATAGCCCGATAATGGATAAATTCGAGCTTCAGCGCGAAGAGAGCTATGAGGCCGACTCAGGCCATCAGACGGTCGTAGACGAATTCAAACCGCTTTTGCCTTAATTCTTAGAATAAACCTGATTTAGATAAGCCTGCTTGAGATCCCGATCACAAGCAGGCTCTTAGGTATGCCGGCGGCTTGGTGCATGGCCGACAAGGTCATGGCTGGATAATCCGCACGACAACCGGTAGACTGCACGCAAATAGCCCCCTCCAATCAAGGAAGGGGCTGAGGGGTATGCCAAATTATTCTTTATACGACTTGTTGATTTCTTCGATGATTTTATTGCCTCCGCCTTGCAACCAGCTTTCGGACGCTTTCTCAATGGCATTAATCGGATCACGGCCCATAATGATTTTTGTGACGCTTTCCATAAACTTGGCGTTCAGATTGGCACCGCTGCGAATCATGGTCTCGGATTCCAGCCCTGCCGCCTGATTGGCATACTTATATTTCTTGTTTTCTATGAACATGTCGCCGATCTTTTTGTTTTGAGACGGTTCATCCCATTTGTACATTTGAATACTTGGATCAAAGGGACGGAACACCCAGTTATTTATTAAGTTCTGACGGTCCTTGTCTGCCGCTTCCAGCTTCTCATATTTATCATTGGAGACTTTCTTGTAATGAACCCCTTCGATCCCGTGCTTAATGAAATCAGAGCCCTCTGGCGAAAGGAAATAATCCAGCATCATGAGGATACGGCGCTGCTTCTTCGGATCGATTTTTGCATTGATTACGTTTTTATCCAGCATATCGATATTATTCGTTCCGGTTAAGCCTGTCGGGCCTTTTGGAGGCTCTAAGGGAACGGGTACGGCGTTCGGTGCAAGCTTGGTTACGTTTTTAATTGTCGTGTTGTAATCATTTGGATTTAAATAAGCAAAGCCCACTTTACTCGACTCGAACTTCTCTACGGTCGACCTAATCTTGTTAACGCCAAAATCCTTGTCCAGCACGCCTTCATTATAGGCTTTGTTCATAAAGGTCAAAAAGTTTTTCCACTCCTCTACTTGTATCTGATAAGGGGTTAGCTTACCGTTTACATCCTTCCACTGATTCCATAAGCCGAAACCGGCCATGATAAACTCAATATCCCGAAGTGAATTGGTAGTTGAATCTATATAAAACGAAAAGCCGGTCGTATCCTGAACACCATTGCCGTCCGGATCTTTGGTTGCAAATGCCTTCGCCACTTCATAAAATTCATCCAGCGTTTTTGGTGAGGACAAGTTAAGCTTCTTTAGCCAATCCTCGCGGATGGATAAGGAATCTCTTGCTTCCGTGATATAGTAAGGAATTCCGAGTGTTTTGCCCTTCGGATTCAGCGAATTCAGTGCTTCCTGAGGAATTTTCGCCAAGTTCGGATATTGACCTAAAAGAGGCTGTGCATCAAGGAATATTCCCTGCTTCTTCCACTTATTGAATTCCGGATGAAGGACAAAAAAGACATCAGGAAAATCATTCGAAGCTGCAAGCACATTCAGCTTCTCTTTATAATTAGCAGCCGGTATCCATTGAAGCTTCAGGTCCACGTTAAACTTTTTATTTAATTCCTGGATCATCGGATGGTCTTCCGGCCAGCCTCCGCCTTGAAAGGATCGAGCCATCCAGGTGATGGTCAACTTTTCACTTATTTCACCTGTAGCCGCAGCCTTGTCATCGGACTTTTTTGGTGCTGAGAAGCCAGCATCCTGCTTTGTGCAAGCTACAATACTGCTTACTGAGAGCGCTAAAGCGCATAATACCAACAACTTCTTTTTCATTGTGTTCCCCTTTCAAATGTACAACGGTTTTTGTTATATCCTTATCATAGTGGATTTGAACAAAAACCGCTTTACACGATTCTCTGATTTCTTACCCAGAGAGAGAACAACACTTATCGCTTTCTATTATTCAGGACACTACATCTCTTAACCAAATGGTCCCATAGAAGAGCTCTCATTTTCTACATTATAATGGCAGCTTGGAGCACGCTGCCCCTCCTGGTATCATATTCCTGACAACGGTTCCCGGGTGGTAGGCGCTGGGCATAATTGGCGGCTTCTTTGAAACGCCCTTCTTCCGGTTCAATTAGCCGTATATCTGCAAGAGTATAGAGCATTAAGATTTAAACTCAATATCAGATTGAGGTGTTGCTTAAGTTAAATCCGAATAATAAAGTTGTAGACTACTCCATTAAGCTATCGTGTTCCGTTAGAGCATAATGATAGTAGGAAAGATTTCTTTAGCATTCAAATACAAAACTGGTTACTGTAAGACTACTATTAAATAGAAGAGAGCTGCTAAGACAAAACGGTATAGTGCAAACCATTCTAATCGAATTCGCTTAATCAGTTTGATGAATGTCACTACTGCAATCATTGCCACAAGAAAGGATGTCGTAAAGCCAATTAATATTAGAAAGAAATCATCAGAATTCAGCAAATCGCGACTATCGTACAAATCCAACAAGCTTGCACCGAACATAACAGGCACGGAAATAAGGAACGTAAAATCTGCGGCCGCTTTTTGGCTAGTGCCAAGCAGAAGGCCACCTGAAATCGTCGAACCCGATCTAGAAAAACCCGGATATAAAGACAAACATTGAAATACTCCAATCCCGAAAGCTTGTTTATAAGTAATCCCATCAATCGTATCAGCAGTTTCAGTTCTCCTACTCCGCGCTGCGATGATCATCAACAAGCCACCAGTAACTAGACCGATTAAAACAGGGGTTGGACCGAATAATTGGCTTTTTATTGTGTCCTTGAAGAGAAGATATACGATTAATGCTGGTAACATAGCCAAAATCATATGAATGACATTTAATCCTTTACTTTGGGAAAAATCCATTCTAATCAGATTAGCCCCTATCTCCAAATACCTTTTCCAATAAAGAATGAGAACTGCCATCACTGCACCCAACTGTATAACAATTTTAAAAGTTATTGCAGCGTCTCCCTCAAAGCTAAGCAAATAGCCTGCTAAAATAAGATGTCCAGTAGACGATACCGGTAAAAATTCAGTTAAGCCCTCTATTATGCCAAGTATTATTGCTTTAATTACATCAGTCATCAGTGGATATCCCCCTTACGGAATTAAACTCGTTCAACAATTTCCAGTATAAGGGAGATATCAATATATACCCATCGATTGACCTAACAATATTCAATTCAGTATGACATAATTGTCACATTGCTCATTACTTTAGTACCTTGAACTTGTCCTTCCCGGTAAAGGAATCAATTTCTTGTCCCTCGACAGCTTCCTTCTAATTTACTGTGACTTTCGGTTCGATTCCCCCTTATACTGCTTTTATCATACAAGCTCATATGCGAATCTGGGATCTATCTGTATCCTTCTTTTCGTAACAGACCTGTTCATATCGGTTTGAGTTCATCCTTTCATTCCGGAAGTAATCATACCGCTCACAAAATAACGTTGGAATGTCAAGAAGACGGCAAGCATTGGAATCATGGTGATAACGGACATAGCCAATAGACTTCCCCAATCGACATTGAATTCACCGATAAAATTAGAAAGAGCTAACTGAATGGTGTATTTGGACGGATCGCTGATTGCAATTAATGGCCATAAGAAGTCGTCCCAACGCCACATAAAAGAGAAAATAGCCAACACAGCCAGCATGGGTTTAGCAATCGGTAATATAATGCGCCAATAGATTTTCCATTCGCTCGCACCATCCATTCTTGCCGCTTCCAACAGCTCCTCAGGCACCGTTAATAAATACTGCCTCATCAGAAACACACCTGTCGGCGTAGCTGCTGGCGGAATGATAATGGCTAACAAATTATTGTACAGACCCAAAAAACTTAGCACTTTAAAAATGGGGATCATGATGACCTCAAGCGGAATCATTAAAGTGGAAATAAACCCGATGAGAATAATGGAGCTCCCTCTAAAGGAGTACTTTGCCAAGGCAAACCCGGCCATAGAATTAATAAATAACAGTAGAATAGTTGATGAAATGGTAACTACCACACTATTTTTAAAATATAAACCGAAGTTACCTTTACCCCACGCTTCGGTAAAATGTTCAAAAGTTATAGGCTGTGGCCAAAACTTAGCCGGAAAACTGTATAAAACGTTATTCGTTTTAAAAGATGATATGACAACCCATAGCACCGGAAATATCCATAGCAAACCGATCACGATCAACACCGCGTAAACTGCAAATTTGGATAAGGCTCTCATTTCCATACTAAACAGCTCCCCCTTTCGACAAACGGAACTGTAGAGCAGAGAAGATCCCAATAATGGCAAATAGTACAACCGACATTGCACTCGCCAGCCCCAACTCCTGCTTTGTAAACCCGACCTCGTAAATGTACTGGACGATGAAAGTCGTTTCTTTACCCGGACCTCCGCCGGTTAAGGCAAACATCAGCGGAAAAGCTTTAAAGGCGTCAATCAGAGAGAGCATTACCACGAGTAAGCTTGTAGGTTTTAATAAAGGTAAAGTAATACTCCAAAACAATCTAAGCTTGGAAGCGCCGTCCAGACGACCTGCTTCATAATAGTCCACAGGGATAGCTTGCAAGCCCGCAATGAAAATGACCATGAAGAAGCCAACCCGCGACCAAACCGTGGCAATTATAACCACAATATTAGCCCAAAACGATGATGACAAAAATGCAATCGGCTCTAATCCAATCCAGGTCAGTAAGTAGTTGACGATACCAAAGGCATCACCAAAAATCCATTTCCACGTTAAACCCACAATGATAAAGGAAATCATGGTCGGCCAATAATAGATGGCTCGAAACAAACCCCTAAATCTGACTTCCTGAATCAAAAGCGAAGCAATAATGAGTGCGATACCATAGATTAAAGGAACAACTATTGCGGCGTAAATTGCAGTTTTACCTAAAGTAGACCAGAACTCCATATTTTTAAATATATCCAAATAGTTATCCAGACCAATAAATGTCATCGGATTCAATCCATCATACTCGTAGAAAGAATATAAAAGGCCAAGGATGGCGGGGATGACGATAAACACAAAAAATATAATCAAATTAGGGAGAACAAACAAATACGGAGCAATTGTAGACTTACCTCCGGATTTCGAGCTTTTGTAGGTCATAGATGCCTTAATCGGCTCACCCATTTACATGCCTCTTTTCATAAAGTGATGATTGAATGGGCTTCATCCAAACGGACGCAGCCCATTCTGATCTACTATTTACTGGCGTCGCTAATTGCTTTATCAATCAATATTGCGGATTTATCCATTGCATCTTTTGCCGTTATTTTCCCTGAGATAACTTCAACCAGGTTATTTTTCAGATCCGTCGAAAACTTGGTAACAAGAATTTGCCTTGACCAGTCGTTTGCAGCGAGCGGTGAAGTATTCTTCAGTTCATCGGCAAATATTTCGAACATATCTTTACCAAACGCGTAATCCAGCTTAGAACTGTCTTTGCGGGGACTCATGAATAATGATTCTTTGTTATATTTAGAATTGACATCCTTTGTAGTCAAATATTTAATAAAATCGGCTGATTCTTTCTCCACTCCTGAACCCTTTAATGCCATCACGAACTTCCCGCCGGGAACTGATGAACGCTGTATCCCTTTCGGCATATAGGTTACTCCCCACTCAAAATTGGTTATATCCTTGTAATTACTAATCATCCAGTTACCTGCCCAATGGGCTGCTACCGTACCGGAGCGGAATAGATTGTTCGGGTTTTCTCCTCCCAACCAGACAGATGTCGGCATAATTCCATCCGTATGAAGCTTTTTAAACATCTCAGTTGCTTTGATGCCTGCTTCGCTATTAATCGTCGCTTTAGTGCCGTCTTCACTTATCATACTACCGCCGAATTGATACAAGAGTGTAGACCAGCGGTGAGGTGTGAAATCCCAAACCATACCATATTTGGCGCCGCCTTTTTCTGTCACCTGCTTCAATGCCGCCATATATTCATCCCAAGTCCATACATTATCCGGAGAAGTCGGCACCTTAACGCCCGCTTTATTGAATAGCGTCTTGTTATAGATTAATCCGTTGGCGGTGACGTCCATCGGAGCAGCAACCAGTTTATTGTTAATCAAATAATACGGCTTAAGTGAATCGATAAATTGCTGTGTGAACTGATCGGCACTACCTACATAGGGCGTAAGATCAAGCGCTTGGTTCGCAAAAGCCCCTGTATCTGTCACACGGCTCAGTGCCGGGGGTTTACCGCCGGAGACCATTGTTTTTAATTTGGTTTGTAAATCTTTAAATGCGACCTCAATCAAGTTAATTTTGACGTTAGGATTCGCTTGTTCGTAATCCTTTATAATTCCTTTCATTACATCACCTTCGCCACCGTCAGAGAACCATACAAAATCAAGCGATACATTTTTCTTACCACTGGCCTGATCACTGCCTGGTTTCGGTCCGCATGCAGCCAAAGTAAATAACATAACTACAGAAAGCAAAAGAAATATTTTTTTCATCAAGCTCTTTTTTTTCATTACAATCAACCCCCTGTTTATTAAAAATATATTTCAACCCTATATCCATGTGATTTAGGGAAGATATTTTGCCATTTAGCCTAGTTCGCTATGCCTTCGGTAGCTTTGTGGTGATATTCCGACATATTGTTTAAAGGCTCTACTAAAATACACAGGAGTGTTAAACCCTAATTTTTCAGAAATATCCAAAACCGATCTATCGGTAGAAAGCAACATCTTTTTAGCCTCTTCGATTCGTTTGCGAATCAAATAATTATTCACCGTGTAGCCTGTTGCTTCTTTGAAGGAATGACAGATGTAGTACTTATTCAAATGTAAAACCTTAGAGAGCTCGTCGAGAGAAAAGGTTTCCGTATAATTTTGATTGATAAAATGAAGCACACGACGCACACTTGATTGTTTTTGCGAATGAGTGGGTACCGTATGAAATGAATAAAGCTGCTTCGTTTTACGGTAAATTTTGAACAACATTTGTACCAAATACGTCTTCATCATCACTTTAAAGCCAACCGATTCCTTCTCATCTTCATCTCGCAATGCTATAAACAACTCTTTTATTTGTTCACACTCCTCGGGATCCCAACGTACCAAGAGACCATTCGGGAATTGAAACAGGGAACTCAATTTATCAATCATTTCACCAGTAAGCACATCCTGTATAAATAACTCATTAAAATTCACATAGCTACGGACGTAGGGTGTTTCCTTTGACGGATTGATACGATGCAGTACACTCCCGTTAAAAATAAACATATCACCTGGTGAAGGACTATAAATAACATCCCCGATAAGCAACGTTGCGTCTCCTTGGATAAAAAAGTAAATTTCAGTACCGTAATGTGTGTGAATAGGCCAACTTTCCTGAAAGTTATCAACCTCTGATCGAACATAAATTCCGTTCTTTTCCAGAGCAAGGTTGGTCGGGCTATGAATCGAAAGCATGTTATCATTCCTCCTTTCGAACACTTAAAAAAAGCAATATTATATAAATTTATATATGTGGTAACGCTTTATATAAATTTTATCATGCTTTTATTGTTTTTGTTTTACGTATATTGCTGTTGTTTTGATCAGGATTGCTGTAAATGAAATCATCGCCGTTTTCATTCTTTCATCCATTCAACATAAGAAAAGCTCCTGATCGGAGCCGATTCGACGAAGATACATCCGTGTTTTAAATGTAGCTTTCAACCTATCCTTTCCGTAGCATATGAATAGCTTTCGAAACACAAAAAGAATGGGATCATCGTCGACAATAACCGAACATGCTCACATTCCTCGTTTCCACACATAACCATCAGCTTCAAACATGCAACAGCCTTGCAGACCACGGCTTCATTCCTGTATGCTATAGTGTGTAAAGGACGTGACCCCCTGATGTCTTATATTCAACCTTTCGGTTTGAACGAAATCCGGCTCTATTTTGCATACCAACGAAAAAGCACAGGAGTTGAGCAGTTCCAAGGTACGTTCCATGCGCATCAAGGCATCGAGATTCTGATCGTCCATGAAGGCAAGGGTACGCTTATCGTTGATCAGAAAAGCTACGAAGTAATGTCCGGCATGCTATGTGTGTTCCAGCCTTATCAGCTGCATCATATTCAGATGGAAATGACTCCGCAGACGCCCTTCGTTCGCTCTATCATTCAGTTCGAACCTTCACTCTATGAAGCGTATTTCGATAAATGGCCAAGTTTATTGGCTTTTTTTAAGCATATTCATACAAGCAAGCTGCCCTATCCTTGCCTATTTAACCTTGACGAAACGGCACAGTTTCACTCACTGTTACAAAGCTTGGAGCTTAAACAATCCACTTTGATCAAGAAGGATGAGCTCGAAGAGTACTCCTTGTTTTTGATCGCTTTTTTCCGCGAATTTAAGCCCCTTTGGGAACAAAGTAAAGGCCAGATTGGCATGGGTACGTCGCGCAAGCCCCACCAAGCAGAGCGCATACTCGTCTGGCTGGAGGGGCATTACACCGAACCGCTGCGTTTGGAGAAAATGGCCGCTGAGCTGCACCTTTCTGCACACCATTTATCCCACTTATTCAAAGAGTGTACAGGCTCCAGCATTACTGATTACGTGTTCTCAAGGCGTATGCAGCAGGCTGTTAAACTGTTAATCTCAACGGATCATGCAGTGGCTCATATCGGTGAAGCCGTTGGCATGATGAACTGCTCCTACTTTTGTAAAATGTTTAAAACGGAAATCGGCGTTACACCGCACCAATATCGGAAGCAATGGCAGAAGCAGTTTGACACCAGCTCTACTCCGTACCTGTGATCGAAATTGCATTACGTTGCGCAATCAAACACAGTTCCGCTGCTTTGAACGTATGCTCTTGCGTCATAGCGTTCTCCGTGCGATTGAGGCAATCCAAGATCAATTGACCGAAGTAAGGAAAGCCGACCTTCCCATTCACAGCGAAATGCTGCTCACCATCCTGATTCACCAGATAGACATGATCACTCGTCTGATCACGGGCTATATCCACATATTTGCGAAGTTCGATGTACCCTTTGCTGCCCAGGATCGTCATACGGCCATCTCCCCATGTGCTTAAACCATCCGGCGTCATCCAGTCTACACGGAAATAGCCGGTGGCTCCGTTATCTCCGATTAATGCCGCATCGCCAAAATCTTCAAAGTTCGGGTAATGCGGATAGTTATAGTTGGCGACTTTGCTATGAACTACCTTCGCGTCTTTCGCACCCGTATAATGAAGGAACTGCTCAATCTGATGGCTCCCGATGTCACATAAAATGCCGCCGAACTTATCCTTTTCAAAAAACCAATCCGGTCTGCTCATCAAGCTAATCCGATGCGGTCCCAGACCAATAACTTGCAGGACGCGACCTATCGCGCCTTGTTCAATCAGCTGCCCGGCATAGACAGAGCTTTCCACATGCAAGCGCTCACTGTAGTACACTGCATATTTCCGTCCTGTCTCGACGACCTTCGCACGGGCCGCTTCCAGTTGCTCCAATGTGGTAAACGGCGCTTTGTCCGTGAAGTAATCTTTACCGCTATCCATAACACGAAGCCCCAGAGGTCCGCGATCACAAGGAACTGCCGCTGCCGCAACAAGCATGACTTGGGTATCCTGCAAAATGTCATCAAGTGAGCTCGCCACCTTTACATCGGGATACGTGCTGACGAACTTATCCACTTTGGCCGGGTCCGGATCATAAACCCACTTTAATTGACCTCCCGCTTCCCTCAGCCCATTGCACATACCATAAATGTGTCCATGGTCTAACGCTGCTGCCGCAAATATAAACTCTCCAGGCTGACAAACCGCGTTGAAATTCCCTTGAGGTGCGTAATTCATACCATCGCTTTTTTGCATGTCGTGTAACTCCTCTTTTATTTATATGTACTGCCGGTTGTAATCGTTTGTGAAGCGAAATTCTCGATGGATGTCTTCTTTTCATAAAAGTGAGTCGCATTCGCCTGTACGCCACTTCTCGTGTAAAACAAATCTTCTTTCGTTAGAGGCAGTTCTACGAGCTCCCCAGTACTGGACGATTTATAAATCGCTGTAATGAGTTCAAGGGTTTTACGTCCGCTAATACCGTCAATCAGCACAAGAGCACCGGTTTCAATGGCGGTTAGCACATTATCGATTTGCCCCGTGTGGCCTTCATACACAACTTCCGGCAGCATATCATACAAGGCTTGCAGCTGTACCTCCAGCTCATGGTTCGTCTCAGGAAAGCCATTAGCTAAAGCGTTGGATGCTTTCACTTTCCAAGGTGTGGAAACTCGCGCTTTCGCTCCCTGGAAGATCAGCTGCTGCTCCTCGCCATGGTGAACAACTGAGCTGGTCACTTGCCCCAAAGAACCCTCCTCATAACGCAGCATGGCGATGGAAAGATCTTCGACCTCCGCGTTATCGTGAGACACGTTACTCATGAACGCTTGGATTTCCGTTGGACTACCCATCATCCAAAGCAACGTATCGAGGTGATGCACGGCGTGATTCAGCGTCGGGCCTCCCCCTTCTTTCTCCCATGTCCCGCGCCACCACAGATCGTAGTAGCAATGACCGCGCCACCAGAAGGAGTCGACTTGCACGTGGACAATTTTTCCCATGAGTCCGCTGTCCAGCACGGCTTTCAATTTCATCATCGGCGTTTTGAAACGGTTCTGCGCCACCACAGATAAGATCTTGCCTGTCCGCTTCGCAGTATCATTCATCAGATCGCACTCTTCGAGGGAAGAGGCCATCGGTTTTTCAACCATGACATGAGAACCCGCTTCAAGAAACTCTGTTGTTAGGGTTGCGTGCGTATAGGGAGGGGTACAAATGGAAACAAGATCAATTTCCTCCTGCAGTAGTTCCTTATAATCCTTAATCGCCCGCGCATTCAACTGAAATTGGTCAATGTGCTCCTGCGCTTTATCCTCATAAATATCACAAACCGCAACAATCGTGCACCGCTCCGGAAAATGCAGATATCCCTCAATGTGGGCCTTCGAAATCGCACCTGCCCCAATAATAGCTACCTTCAACATCCTCTTCACCCTCCCTCTCTTTGTTGTTCTTAGCATACCAAGAACGCACTGACAGATGTGATAGTATTTTGTGAAAAAATGCAACTACTTTGCGGATGAGTTCATGATCTAACCATTTCCATGGACCCGTAAGTAAAGTTAGTTGGACTGGTGTTCCACAATGTCATTTGGACATACCGTGGCTATCCTGACGCAACATCAATCCCAAAGTAGTAAAAGAATTACTGGGCCATTCCGATATTCGCATCACACTCTACTTATAGCCACGTACTGCCTTCTGTTCATAAAGAAACGGCACAGCAGTATGGCAACATGCTTTTGGGAACGCAGCAAGAGAGCAAAGAGCGTGAAGCCTCTTTCGTTGTCCCGCCATGCAGTTTGTTCAATTCCGGCTCTGATTTGTCAACGACGATTCAATAATTCGTTCCCAAGCTGAATGAATCCCCTGACTTCAACAGAGGACAGGGCGATTGCTTTTCTTAAGAAAAATAATGTCTGAATGGAGTTCATTGGCTTCCGAAAAAGCAGAAATATCATCAAAAATTTACTAATGTGACCAAACGTGTGACCACGATGAAATTCTCGGCTGATCAATACCCCATAACAAATCTAAAAACACCGGGAATTCCCGGTGCTACAACGTTTTTGTTTGGTGGAGCCAAGGGGGATGTAAGTTGCTCATTGTCGGAGTTGGTTGGCGACGTTTATTTAGCAAGGTGCTTTGGAAAAAATGAATTGACACAACCTCCACTTTAAAATAACATTAGTTACATAACATATGTTATTATTAAGGAGTTGAAGCAATGCCCCCAACAGCAGTTATCACGGAAGAGAAGATTTTAAAGGCAGCATTTGAAATTGTCCGGGTGCAAGGGTTAGAATACTTGACTGCCCGAAACATCGCACAAAAACTCAATTGCTCGACTCAACCTGTGTATCGAATCTACGATAATATGGATGAAGTTAAAGATTGTGTGTATGGAATGGCTGTAAGTCTTATGCGGGATCAAATATTCAGCCATCAGGATGACCAAAACTCGCCAGCGTTGAATATGGCGATCGGTTTTTTGCATTTTGCGAAGCAAGAGCGATATATTTTTCAGTTCGTGTATTTATCCGGATACAAAAGTTTTGATTTAAGTCACGAGGTGTTTATGGGAGACACGTTAAGTATGAAATCAATGCTTCATAGCAAGCGATTTCGAGCTATTGATGAGAATAAGCAAAAAAATATATTTATCAAAATCTCGATCTATCTCACTGGGATTGGCACAATGATCAATTCAGGCACGCTAAAGATGGATTTCGATGAAACTATAGAGATGGTTAAAGAAATGTACGAGGCATTATTGTCCTATGAAGGGAGACCACAATCATGACGCAAATGGTCGGAGAGAAAGTAGGCGAAGGCGGTTGCTCGGAAGTATTCCAATGGGGCGGGAATCAACAAATCGTGAAAGTAGCGAAGGGCAACACGAGTGTGGATGCGGTGAAAAGAGAATTTTCCAATAACATGCTCGTATGGGAGAACGGATTGCCCGCGGCCCGTCCCTATGAATTACTGGAAGTCGATGGCCGTCCCTCAATTGTCATGGAAAGAATCCACGGGGAATCGTTGATGGAGCATTTCTTCCGTTACCTTATTCAGCCTCCTTCCGAAAAAAGTCAAAATGGCGATAGTAGTGAATTTTTAAAAATCACTGCAAGATTATTGAACGAAACACATCGTTTTGGCAACCTTCCTTTGCCTTCTCAAAGAGAAATGATGATATACTCCATTCGCTCGGCAGGCTATTTAACCGCATCCGAGAAAGAACGGGTGATCCTCCATCTGGAACAATTGCCTATCAAAAAGCAAGTCTGCCATGGAGACCCTAATCCGGGAAACATCATGATTCGTGGGAACAAAGCTTTGTTCATTGATTGGATGAACGCTTCGATAGGCAACCCAGAGGCTGATTTGGCCGAATATGTCATTATGATCCGTTATGCCATCTTGCCGCCCCACGCTCCGAGCAGCGCGGTTTCCAACTTCGATTCCCTGAGAGCGCATATCATTCAAATATTTTGCGATGAGTATCGCCGTTTGTCGGGCAATTCTCTGGATGAAGTTGAAAACTGGATCATGCCTGTTGCGGCGCGTAAACTATGTGCGGATGCTATCAGCGAGGAAGAAAAAATGTTGCTTCTCGCCGAGATCAGGTCAAGACTTTAGCTATTAGGAGTTCATCTGGCTTTGGTGCAACAATTGCAACTGATCAAAGATATCCGCGATTATGGTTTTGTTATGCTGTCAAACCAAACAATTTATTGATAAATTTAACTGTAGAAAGGACAGACGGATGATAGCATTCGATCTGTCCTTTCTTTATCATATGCATGACTTCGATTCCGGCAATTGTTTCCGAAAAAGCTTGTCCCGCCTAGAATTAATATTTCCTTCATCGAATCCTAGCATAATCCCCGATTGCTTTTGATTTGGCCAAAAAAGTACAACTGAAGATGCCGTGTACGGTCAATGGTTTGCAGCTTTAATGGTCTACGTTTTACTTAAATGGCTGTTTGACGTCTCAAAGGCAACAGTCCCTCCGCATACGAAGCTCTCTTTTGTCCAATTTTCGCGATTGCTCATTCTTAGTAGGCTTCCATTTGTATGGATTGTGAACATTCAGTTATGGGTTCAAACATACAACGATCTTGGGGTTACTTGAGTTACATATTTTGGTTAATCAACAGGTCTGATTAAGGAACATGCTGATGCGGACGATTGATTACAACTTTTAATTGCAAGCATTGCTAATTTAGCCTTTTTTATTAAAGAAGCTATATGTATCCATCGGAATTCTCTATTTCGAGCTATGCTAAGGTAATCTTAAGGTTATGCTTAAGTTAACCTTAGACTGAGAGTTTATAATAAATTCATGGAAGTCGGTAAAATATGTTACTTAGAATTAGTACCTCAGCTTTTCTCAGTAAGATATTTAGCGATACTTAATAAATTATAAAAGGTGGAGTTTGTATGAGAAACAAAAAATCTTGGATGGCTGCAATTCTTTCGACCGCACTTTTGTTCGGTGGATCGTTCACCCTAACCACAAAGGCTTATGCCGATGATGATTCGGAGATCGTTACCGTTAAACCTCCTGTGAATATTCAACATATCGTTTCCGATTGGAGGAGCCAACTCTTAAGCAAATCGTACGCTATCACAAATACCGATAGGGATTACCTGGAGTTCCATGATGCTTTAGCAGACGGACAAACGCTAGCAGTTGCATCAGGACTCAGCAGCAAGGAGTTCAGCAATAAAATGACAACCATGGCGGAATATACTCTAGATCAAGTTTCGCAAGCCTTTACGATCAGTAACGAGCAAATGAATACGCTAAGAATGGAATTGTACAAAGAAATCGAATCCGCTGCTACAGTTCCCGGGTACACTGGGGCAGCCGGAGAAAAAAGCTTTGATTTCAATGCGGTACTGCAGCAGAGACTGGAACAAATCAAAACCGTTGCACTCGGCCTCTCGAATGAGGAATTCATTGATATCAAGAACAGGCTCGACGAAGGCCAACCCATTGCGGTAGCCGCCCGCATCAATGAAGCTGATTTGATAAACTCGCTTGCCAATCCAGTCCTTCAAAAAATTGAGGAAGCAGTGAACCGAAAATGGATCAGTTCCGAAGAAGGCTCTAAATTGGCCAATCAAGCAATGACTACTATTGGATCTACGGTAAAAAAGACGGACCTCCACCAAGCTTCGAAATTTAACACAGCCCGCTTTTTGAAAGAACATCTTCAATCCGTCGTCACAGCCGCTTACCTTGTATCCTCTAATGATGATCTTGATTTTCAGAATATGCAGCAGGCCTACAAAGCAGGAGCTACTCTTACTCAATTAACCGGACTATCTGTAGGCGAGTTGGCATCGCGCATCGTAAAGCTCTGGGAACCTGAACTCGCCGAATTGCCGGAAAATGCCCGCAATGATGTGCTGCAGCAAGCCCTAAACTTAGTCACTCAATCCGTAAGTGTAAGTTCTCCTTTGAAAGGGCAATGACTCGGTGAATTTTTGAATCACTAAAAAATGTTTTAGTTTGGCGTTTCGCTTGTTTCCTGCTTTACAATGACTAGATTCAATAACAAGAGAAGCCCGTTCAACCGAACGCGCTTCTCTTGTTATTTTTATCCCAATACTTTCACTTCTTCTACCATCATATCTGCAAGTGTTAGCACATGTCTTTAAATGCTGCATTATTTTCTTTTGAGAAAATCGGTATTAACACTTCATCCACCAATTGGTTCAGATGCGCATTCGATACATCTCCGCCATGTATCATGTTCTCAGCACGGTCTTGTTTTAACAATTTTCTATTTCATTTACGCATTCAAACAGTCCAAAAAAGTCATTGTACCTTTAACTCTATTTAGATTCAAAAGCTTCACTGCATCTACATGCGCATTATTCTTAGCAGAAATCGGGACCAATGGACCAATGCTTGATCGTGTATTGCCGAACCAAAGAAAAGCCGCATCCCGAAGTCCAAAGACTTTAGGCTGCGGCTTAATGGTTTAGTTCAAGGTTGTAAGCAATCGTTTCGCATGCCCGCTTGACGTTTCGGTCAGTTCATACACATTTACGACAATCGGAAATTCAAATTGTTCGCTCTGGATATTGTTAGTCAAAATCGTTTGCGTACCACTAATTAACTGCTGATTGCCAGTAAAGACGCCTTCGGCCGTACCGAGCACGCGCCCCAGCTTATCGATCACCTCAAAATGCAGCTTGGAAAATCCTGAATCCACCACTACATTCTCGACCTGCTTGATATCCAAATTCAATTTGATTTTATAAGAATACGAACTATTTGATGCGTTATAGTTTGTGCTTGTACTCCAATCCACCAAATTTACATCGAAAGGATACATCTTGAGGAGCTTGCTGCCCTCATGCTGCTGAAGCTGCGGCTGCAACGAAGCTGCGACGAGCTTATACGGG
Source organism: Paenibacillus baimaensis (assembly GCF_025567575.1). Classification (NCBI taxonomy): domain Bacteria; kingdom Bacillati; phylum Bacillota; class Bacilli; order Caryophanales; family Paenibacillaceae; genus Paenibacillus; species Paenibacillus baimaensis. Next base: position 69,561 of record NZ_JAOQIO010000033.1, read on the forward strand.
GATGCCGCTTTGGTATCCAGCAGCTTAAGCGTCAGTGAGCTGCCCGACTCGGTCTGCGGGACATGGAACGCATAGCTCACGACATAACTTAACCCCGGGTTCAGAGTGGCGCTCATATTGCTTTGCCGTGCACCAGCATATGCCGCTCCTCCGGATCCGGCCAACTCCGTTTCAAAGTTAAGCATAGGTACTGGTTTATCACTTAGATTGATGAGCTTAAATTTGGCTATCGCCGTTTTGTAGCCCTCTTTCGGATTTTGCTGAAAGTGCAGCTCCATCAGCGACACTTCCGTTTGATCAAGCATCTTCGACATCGGATCTAACGTAATTCGTTGCCCCATGGTATAGGAACCGTTTGCGCTTGCCGGATCTGCATACCCCCCTTCCGGAAGAAACAGCGTAAGTTTTCCTGTGTCGATCGCTATGCCTGTCGAAGATCCGCTGCTCATGAACATATCCGTCGTCATCACGAGTAAGCTGCTTACGCTTACGTTATTTTCAAGGGGGATAACCGTATAAATGTATGTTTTCTCTCCGGGCTCAAGTGCAGTGTTTTCCGTATCGGTCCGTTTGCCCGTGTAAGTATTGGATTCCGTCCGTGCGTCCAGACGAAAGTCTGGGACGATTTCCCGTCCGGAACCCGGATTTTCAGCCAGCAAGGTCACAACAGCCGTTGGACCCGAATCCGCATGTTGTACGGAGTATCCAACCGGCGTATAACGCAGACTTGAGTTGAGTCTCGGGATCGTAAACGTTTCTCTCCAAGCCAGAGACTTCAGCTTAGCAGCCGCATTCACGGCTCCGTACCATACCTGATCATTTAACGGCAAAGAGAGCAATACCTTTTCTTGCTTTGGGTACGTATATTCGTCCACTTTCACCAAGCTCAGACTTGTGACTTGGACAGGTGTGCTGCTGTCGATTACGCTCATATAAACAAGCTCTGCGATCTCCGAAGGCTGTAGCGCTTTTCGGTTGTTCGAGCTTGGATCCAGCTTCATCTCCACGCCGTCCGACAATTGCACCCGGAGCTCATGATCCGGAATCCGGGTTTTCTCAGAACCTCCGTTATACACCCTGACTGTGGCTGCAATCCGGTAGCCTTCTTTGGTCGGTTCTATGGAGACGCTTTTCACGGTAGCCTGGATATCCTGCACTAAACCGTATTGGCTTTGGGATATAGTTACAACAGCATCGTGAGTATCTGAAGGAAGCCCTGTATTTGATGCTGAGGCCTCCCCATGAATCAAACTTACACTCAACATAACCGCCGCAATTCCGATTTTCCAAGATCTGTTCATCATTTTTTCTCAGCTCCGTTAAGTTCTTGGTTTTGCATCTGTCCGTCTTTCAATCGATTTTGACCCGTAACGACCAGCAGCTCACCTTCATTTAAGCCTAATAGTACTTCTTGATATTGTCCATTAATACGGCCAAGCTTTACTTTTCTTTTCTGATATTGGTCAGCTTGCTGTACAAACACGTAGGTGTCAGATCCTTCCCGTATTGCACTTAGCGCTGGAATTGCAATAACGGATTGTTCCGATTCCGTTGTAAGCTGTACAAGAACGCGCGAACCGGGTTTGATCGCATGATCCGCATTGGGTACCCCCAGTTCCAACGTGTAGTTCTTTGTTTGGGAGCTCATTATAGGAGCCATATAACTGATTTTCACCGTTATTTTCTTATCAGGAGTATCCGGATTATAGTAGACGAGTTCGCTTTTGGCCTTCACAAGTTGGTAATTGTTTTCCGAAAGCTCAGTTGTAATCTTAATCGGGTCGATTTGCTGAACCTGACCCGCTACTTTAGTAGTTGATACCGATTGTCCAACTGCAAGTTCAAAATCGGTAAGAATCCCGCCGGCCGGTGCTTTGACGTTATAATGGTCCAACATACGTATAGAGTCTTCTAAAGCCAATGCAGCCGTTTTATCTTGATTATCGTAAGTAGCAAGCAAGTTTTGGCTATCATTTGCAGCCAATTTGTTTTGGGCTGACTCTAGATTCATTTGGGCCGTATCCACTTTTTGCCGGCTTAGGGTAATATCGTGCTCGGTCGCCAGACCGGAATCAAAACTATTGCGCAGCTTATTATAATCGTTCTGTGCATTGGTAAGTTCGATCTTTGCCTTCTCAACAGAAGCAGTCAGATCCTTATGGTTGTTCGTTTGATCCTCTTTTGCTTTTTGATAAGAATCCCGGGTACTTTTGAGGGCGAGTTCATTTTTTTGGCGGTTTGATTCCGCATCTTTGCTATCAATGCGAAACAGTATATCCCCTTTTTCAACATAATCGCCTTTCTTTCTGATCACCTCTACCACTTGCCCGCTTACCTTCGGTACCACATCAATGACACTTACTGCTGTAACCTCTGCAACCTGTTCTACCGGGCTGCCGATGTTTTTCTTCGTGACCGCTTCTGTTTCAACAGCCCTTACCTTTAAATCCGTTTGTACAGCATTTGGATCTTGGGCCGAACACCCCGTTACCAATGCAACAACAACGGTAAGTATTGCAATCGTGTGTAACGATGCCAGCCTTTTAAAATAAGCATGATTTGTCTTTAATCTCTTCATATCTCCGCCTCCTATAATTCCAACGTGCCTGTCTCATCCAAGACCGACTTCTTGTTGTTTCGCTTAAATGCCTGCGACATGCGTATTTTAATCGAATCGAGCATCTCATAAACTACTGGCACGACGACCAAGGTAAGTACTGTAGAAGTTACTAAGCCGCCTATAACGACGATACCCAACCCTTTCCCAATCAATTCTCCTTCTCCTGAGAGACCAAGAGCAAGCGGAATTAAAGCCGTGATCGTCGCTCCTGCTGTCATGATAATCGGCCGAAGCCGGACCCTTCCTGCTTCCAGGAGTGCGTGCCGCACCGTATAGCCTTCTACCTGGAGCTGCTGCGCCCGGTCAATTAAGACAATCGCATTCGTAACTACGATTCCAATCAGCATCATAAAACCAACCATAGATGTGACGGAAAGGGGCTCATTAATGGCCACAAGACCGATCAAACCGCCGATGGCAGCCAACGGCAGAGAGAATAAAATCGCAAACGGGGCCGATGCGTTGCCGAAAGCCAAAACCATAATCAAATATACGATGGCGATGGCGACGGCCATAGCGGCGATTAATTGCGTAAAGCTTTCATTAATATCGGAGGATACACCTTTCACTTCACGCGATACGCCGTCTGGTAATTCAACGTTTTGAAGTTCATGTGAAACCCTCTTGCTTACGCCGTTTTTGTCTAAGTTATTAATTTTCGCTGTAACACTAACCGTCTGTTTTTGACCTTCCCGCGAGAGTGTGGCCGGGGCTTTGACCTCGCTTATTTTAGCTACTTCCTTTAAGAAAACGGTTGTGCCTGTTGAGCTTGTGAACGAAATGTTGCCCAGCTTCTCAAGAGAATCCGTATTCGCAGTATTCATGGACACAGTTGTGGTGTACATCAAGTTATCGAATTTTAAATCGCCTAACTCTTGTTTTTGAATCCAGGAACGCGCCGTATCCCGTACGGTTGAAGCATTTAGTCCGTAGGTTCTCGCTTTTTTCTGATCGACTGCAATCTGTACTTCCATCTTGGCATCGCTCAGGTTGTCCTCAATTTCACTAAGCTCAGAGAACTCTTTCAATTTTTCTTTTATTCTACCCGCTGCAGCTTCAAGCAGCTTTTGATCTTCGCCTCTTAACGAATATTCAAAATCGGATGCGGCTGAATTCTCCCCTCCAAGCGACTTGGATTCAATCTCAGAACCCGGCGGAAGCTCAGTCAAAATTAAATCTTTTACTTCATCTTTTAGTTTTACCGCATCAACTTGCCCGTTCGCTTCCACATAAATTTGCGCGGCGTTCGGTGCTTGTTGATCTCCGTCCCCGTTATACCCGACTAAAGCTTCAACAAAATGAAACGCCTTATTGCCGTGGATATCTTTCGTTTCCATCAGAATTCCTTCAAGCTCTTTGGAGATTCCGTCCATGGTGTCGAAGGAAGTATCGTTAGGCAGCTTTAACTGGAAATACATCGTATTGGACGGCTTTCCATCCGGTAAGAAGGTTATCTTCAGGAATGGATACACAGAAGCTATCGTAACTACAAACAAAAGTACAGAGAGAAGTAACGTGCGGATTCGATGAGTTAAGCTCCATTCCAGCACATTCCTGTAAAATGTCAGTATTCGGCCCGGTTTTTCATCTTCATGAGAAGCATGCGCATGCGTGCCCTGCAATACGAGAAGCTTGGCCAACAGTGGAATAACCGTCAACGCAACCAACAAGGAAGAGAGCAATGCAGCGGCCAATGTAATGGAAAACGGCTTGAACACTTCACCGATAATCCCGCTCACTAAACCCATAGGAGCAAATACACCAGCCGTTGCCAGCGTAGAAGAAGTGATGGCCGACGATACCTGTTTCGTTGCCAATAAAATAACGGACTCATTTCTTTTTTGCGCCTTTTCCAGCGATACGTATATATTCTCAATGACAACAATAGAATCGTCGACAACGCGTCCGACCGCTATGAATATTCCGCCTAATGTCATGGTATTTAAAGTCAAGCCCAGCTGCCACATCAGCAGTAGCGTAATCATTATAGAAAGCGGAATGGAAACCAAAACGATAAGCGTCATCCGAACATTTCGCAAGAAGATCAGAATCATAAGTGCCGCCAGGATTGCGCCTACAATACCTTCACGAAGCAATCCGTTGATTGATTCCTTGATTTCGTGCGAACCATCGAAAGTGCTTTTAAACGTTACGTTCGGCATGGATATTTTCCACTCTTCGATTTGAGCATTAATCGCATCGGAAAATTCCACCGCGTTAGCACTGCTTGCTTTGTACAATACGATTCCGATAGCTGGCTTTCCATCAAACCGGCTATTGAAATCCGACTCCATGATTGATTTCAATGAGGCTACTTGAGAAAGCAATATGGTACCATGACGATTGGTAGTTATTTCTATATTTTCAATTTCAACCAAACTCGTTATATCTCCGGTGACACGCGCCATCTTTTCATTACCGCTTAGCTTTACGGTGCCTACTGAGCTTTTGGTGACCGCAGCACGAATGAAAGTTGTCACTTGTGAAGGTGTAAGACCATAATAGTTTAGAGCATCCGCGTTCAATTCGATGTCCAGGCTGGAGTCACGGGCGCCGATGGCATCCAGGTGATCAATTCCGTTAAGCGCTAGCAAACGGGGCTCAATGATATCCGAATATAACTGATCCAGCTTTTCTTGGCTCATCCCGTTGTCCGTATAGGCGACCAAATAATTAGACGGAGAAGATGATAACCCCATCGTCGATACTTTCGGCGGTTTGGCCGCATCCGGCAGCTCCACCTCTTGGAGCAGACTTTCGATTTCTTGCTTCTTCTTATCGGTATCCACCCCTTGTATAAAACTAACAACTACCGTTGAAAAGCTATCGCTGGATTTTGATGTTATTTTTTCCAAATCCTTAATATTTGCGAACTTCTCTTCAATAGGTTCGGTAACCTCATCCATTACATCCTTGGGAGAACCGATATATTCGGTAGTAACAATAACAATGGGAAGCGAGATGTCAGGCAAGTTTTCTACCTTCAACTCTTTAGCAGAATAAATTCCGCCGGCGAACAAAAGAATCATGATAATGAACAAAGCAGCAACATTCTTCATCGAGAATTTGATAAGACGATCCATTTCTTTACACTCCCATCTCCAATAAACGGCTAACGATCACTACATCACAGTTCATTTCTCAAACGAATCCGCTTCTTGCTTCATCTCCCCGGGCCCCCCACCTTCTAGTCTTTTAGTAAAACTTCATCATAGCTGAGTGACTGTAATTGATATGAGTCATTATTTCTAAACTCCATTTCTCATTGTTTCATTATAAAGAAGTTTTCTAAAGACAGCATAAGCAAAGTCTTTAGATTACCTAAATATCTAAATGTACGGTGAAAAACGAATTATCCGAAGTCACGCACAAAAAAGCTCCCAAACTACAGGAGCTGACTTTGGATAATTCCATTGGACTAAACTGCGGCGGGTTAGCATCAACTGCTGTTTTGCCGTCAATCTTTGAATTGCACTTTTGACGCTGGACTTTATTTACCTTAAGGGAGACGGTTTAACCTCAGGCGGAATCGGACATAAATACGTCTCCCCACCCCGTCTGTTGTCAAATTCTTCTTTAGCTTTTGCTACCAGTTCAGGATTTTCCAGCAGCTCTGCACCTGCAAGCGCCATAACTTTACCTGCATGTAACATGCCTTTGTGGCAAAGGTCCGATTTCCCTTGTGCAACCTGCTGCCATGAATGTGGCGATGTATCTTTCGCATAGGTAACTGCTTGGAATGATACTGTTGGCACATTCCAGCTTACATCCCCCAAATCGCTAGAACCCATCGCTACAATTTCAATAGGCTCAAACGGAAAGATAATGTCTATTATTTCCTTGCCGGAGAACTGCTTGGCAACCTCCTGCCAACTTCTCCGAACATACTGTTCGCAATGAATTCATCAAGGTGCTTCTCCTTCCCGCTCAAAGTTTCCCTGATCTTCCTGGCATATTCTAAGTCTTTATCATTTACAGGCACAGGGC
>NZ_JAOQIO010000024.1:0-36263 GCF_025567575.1 Paenibacillus baimaensis
CATTATATTGCTTGAAGTAAACGGATGCCATGTAATGGCTGCATCAACATCGTTGAAATAGCCGGCTCTTGCTAAATATGCCTTCCCACAACCGCCTTCTGCGGCTGGACAACCGAAATACTTCACTGTTCCCTTAACATTGTTTACTTTCATGTATTCCTTGACGGCAAGCGCAGCTGCCAGTGCACCAGCGCCAATAGTATGGTGTCCGCATCCGTGGCCTGTGCCTCCTTCTACTAGAGGCTTTTTTTCCGCAATCTCCGCTTCCTGGCTTAGTCCATACTGAGCATCGTATTCTCCCAAAAAAACGATTACTGGTTTCCCGCTGCCGTAGCTCGCTACAAAAGCTGTTTCCATGTCCGCTATACCCTTTGTTACGGCAAAACCATCTTCTGCTAAAATCTTGCACAAAAGCTCCGATGAGTTGTACTCCTCGAATTTGGCCTCTGCATGTTCCCATATACTGTCACTGACCTTGAGCAGCATCTCCCGTTTTGCTTCAATATACGGTAGTACCTTTTCTTTAATCACCATAAGCTATATGCGACCCTGCTGCTTCAATTCCTTTAACCTTTCTAACGGGCCTACCTCATCCATACACAGTCCCAAGGTTATGGAGTTGCCATGCATGACTTGATCGTCGACAAGCGCTTGTTTCCAAGGACGCATGAGAACTCCATGTGTCAAAGCTCTAGCTGCACGCGGCCTATCCATCATATACTCCGCCAGTTCCCAAGCACGGTCAAGAATTTTTTCACGAGGCACCACTTCGTTGGCCAGCCCAAGTTCGACTGCTGTTTTACCGTCAAGCCTTTTACCGGTAATAGCGTAATAGGCAGCCCGTTTGATGCCTATAGTCTTTTGAAGCACCAGCCCCATTCCATCTCCCGGAACTACCCCGGCAAGAAAATGCGGATCCCAAAAATCTACGTCTTCTGTAACAAGTGTAATATCGGCTAATGCACTGAATTCAACATGCACTCCGGGTCCGTTGACCGCTGCGATAACCGGAACATCAATACCGAAAACAAAGTTTTCCATCAATTTTTGAGATTCCATCCGCATTTTTAGCTTAGCGTCTGCGGACCACTGGATTAATGGGACCTTCCACGCATCAGGATCGCCAACCAACCACTTGTCTCCGGATCCTGTTACAATAATTACCTCATTCTCATGGTCTGCACCGATTTCTCTCCATGCTTTACCCCATGCTTCGTGAACACTCCAAACGTACTTTAACGGGCCTCCATCCGTGTGCATCTTCACTTCAAGGATTCCGTTTTTGCGGGTCATCAACATAATGTCCTTGTACTTCTCCGAGTACTCCCCAAAATTCGAAGGTTCGTATCTCTGAAACCACTCCGGTAAATTTTCTTTTGGCATTTTTATGCACCCTTTCAATTTTTATATTTTGAAGTATTAGGAACCAGCCACTGGTTCTTGCTTTGATATATCTGGTTCTTGCTTTGATGTATCTGGCGTTTTGATGACAGGAATGGTAGCGCCTGCTACTGCAGAAACAAGCACACATGCAGCGAGAAAAATGAATGCAACGTAATATGAACCACCGGAAGCATTTACAATAAATCCCACAGCCATAGGCGAAATAAAGGAACCTATTTGCCCCCCCATATTGACTATCCCATTGGCAGTACCAATACTTTCTTTAGGGAACCTTTTTAATGGCTGTGTTAGTACCGTAAAGGTAACAAAAGAACAAGTTATCTGGGCTAAAGTTTGATAAACTACAGCCATAACAGGGGTCGGAGCAATAGCCAACAAATAAAGAAAGACTGCGGCAAGAACAGCACCACCTACGACGAAATACCTTTCCTTACCAGTGAATTTATCAAGAATATAGGCTACCGCAAATGAACTCAACAACATAACGAATCCACTGATTGCAACCAAAGTACCCATTTCTGTCATAGATAAACCACGGGACTGTACCAGATAAATAGGCATCCAGGAAGCTATTCCCCAGTTAACGATATATATTCCCATGGAGGTGATAGTCAGGCTCCAAATTAAAGGATTTTTTAACATTGCCCTTACGGGCACCTGTTTAACAGAATTGTTGGCTTCCGCTTCCTTCTTACGTGCGAGTCCGAACCAGTATAAAATGAAAATGACTAGTCCAAATGCGCCGAGAAGTCCAAACAGCGAACGCCAGCCTACTGAAGCAAGTAAAGCAACGCCTGCAACAGCAGCAACAATCTGCCCAATTCCACTCCCCAACAACACAACAGTTTTTGCCCTTGCTCTTTGCGTTAAAGGGAAATTTTCAGCAACTGCGATCGAGCTGGCAGAGGGAAAGAACCCTTCGAAAAGGCCAAACAAGAAGCGAAGAACTATTAAGGAAGTTACAGACCATGCAAGCCCTGTCAAACCTGTAAAGACTGACCAGGATACAACAGCCACAAGAAGCACTTTCCTGGCACCCCATCTGTCCGCCAAATAACCGGCGGGGATCTGAACCAGAATAAATCCAAGAAAGAAAGCACTTAAAATAACTCCCGTTAAAGATGAATCTAAAGAAAATTCATTTGCTAACGGTATCATCACAAAGCTCATGACTGCCCGGTCCAAACTGGCAATTAACCATCCCAAGAAAAGTATAAAGATTAGAAAATACTTATTTTTTGTTACCATCCTATCATCTCCTTTCGTTCTTTAAATCGATAACCGGATCTTCCTTCTGTTTCATGGCTTCGATGACCCCTTCATTGTTCATAACACCCCCCTTCACGTGCCTGATCCGCGCTTAGATAATTGTTAACCCGTTATTTTCAATAATTCTTTTAATCGTATTTAAGGCTGAAACCGGAGTATAAGCACCTGTAATTAATCCTTTGGGTTCATTGAAAATCTCCAATTTAAAACTAACCCCGTCAGCCTTAATTTCAATTAAATGCGTATTACGTTCAATACTAGGATCAGCAATTATCTTAGAGTTTGTTTTATCAAAACCCAAACCGGCAAGTGCAATTCCTGCATGGACATTGACATACCTCGGATACTTTTGACACGCCATACGTGTACTGCCTTCAAAAAGTATCGTCTTCTCATTAGTATCGCATCCAAGGTTAAGGGGTTTTTTTATTGTTGTAACCGTTACACTTTGAAGTTTTTCCCTTCCGTCTCTGATGCCGTCTAAGCCCAATATCGCTCCATGCGGTATATACACTTTACGATTATGTTTTTTGCAAAGTTCTTCAATCATTACCATAAAATCTTGATCTGCAAAGGCACATGTGGAGAATATAAGCATATCTGAGTATTTCAGAATAATCGGCGCTAAATCACTTGCTGCCTGATTTGTAGCCGTTTCACAAACCAGATCCACATGATTTTTTTGTAAATAAGATTCCAAATCCTCTGCTGAATCGTACACTAATTTTTGTGGCAAATTGCTTGTTGCTTCTTTATTTATATGGTATACAAAACCAACTTCAGCTTCCTTTTCCTTACTTAGTCCTTCAAAGATATATTTGCCAATCATTCCATATCCGATTAACCCGATATTTTTTATCATTAAACCCACCTCGTTCACTTAGGATTTTTGAATTCATTTATTGGAGGGAGCCTAATAAACTGTCCATTTCATCCAATTTACAAGTGTACTGTTCCAGCTCATGACGTTCAAACGCCGCTGTATATTTTAATCCGCTTCCCGTTAAAACACAGAGGACTTTTTCATCACCACGGAAATACTTTTCTTTTTTCAGTTTTTTTACAGCGGCTAAAGTCGCGGCAGACTCAGGCTGAAGCAACAAACCTGTCCCGGCAAGCGTTGCCTGGGCATTAATAATCTCTTCATCAGTAACCGATACGCAAAGACCGTTATTCCATTTAAGCATTCTTAAAACTTGGTTCCCACTGAGCGGTAAGGCGTTTTCAATTCCATGAGCTAATGTGTTTGGTTTATCAATTCTTTCAACTTTATCCGCACCAGCAATAAAAGCGTTATAAACGGGTGAACATCCGGCAGCCTGTACACATACCATTTTGGGAACTTTTTTAATTAGACCGCATTCTTTAAATTCCCTGAAGCCTTTTTCAATACCCCGGATATGCCCGCCAGAGCTATTAGGCACCAAGACGTAATCCGGTACATCAAAATTGGTTTGTTCGCATATTTCGAAAGCCAGCGATTTATAGCCTTCAACACGAAAAGTAGCGTCTGAATTAAGCATGTAAATCCCATATTTGTTACTTAATCTAAGACTTTGCCTTTGTATTAAATCATATCTTCCTTCAACGGTAACTAAGGTTGGATTGTATATAGCAATTGGATTTATTTTTTCAATGGGTATTTGACTGCTGACAAATACGTAAGTTTTTAAACCTGATTTAGCTCCATATGCAGCTACAGACGCAGCCATATTTCCTGAAGAAACCGTAGCTATCTTTTTATAACCTATCTTAATTGCATGCAAAACGCCTGTTACTGTCCCTCTGTCTTTAAATGACCAAGTAGGGTTTGAGCTCTCATTTTTGAGATATAATTTTCCAAGTCCTATTTCATTCGCAAGCTTTTCTGACTCCAGCAAAGGAGAAAAGCCTTCGCGCAAAGAGACATCATTTATTGTGTTAAAATATGGAAAAAAATCAGCATATCTTTCTAACATATTCTGTTTCAAGAGGTTACCTTCCCGAATTCCCCCTTTTTTAACCATTTCTACTTCCAGCGGTTCATTACAATCATCGCAGCGATCTTGGAGAATATCGGCTAGGTATGATTTACCACATTTAGTACAGATTACTTTTATATTTTTAATTTTAAAGCACCTCCGTGTCATCAATATTCAAATTACAAAAGTATCAGGCGCATCCCAGACGATCGTAACCAGATCACAGAGAGGTGGTGATTTGTATATATGTCGGTTTTCACTGCGCGGGGATGGACCACCTTGGAGCCCGCCCTGGCCAGGATATACATTGGCTTATACTCAATGCTTTTCAGAGACGGCGCTTGCAGTATCAATCGGGGATCGGTAAAGGCTATACCCTCGTACCCAGCTCGACACTGCAATACGCCTCTCCAAATGAGCTTTCTTAAATTTTTCAGTATCGATGTCCTATATTTCGGCGTTGTTAAAATACGCTTGTCAAAATATTAGCTCAAAGCCCCGTATTTTATCAAAAGTTCCCTTATGATTTTTTTGTTTTCTTCTAAAATCGGAACCAGAGGCCTTCTCGATTCACCGCCCTTATATCCAAGCAAATCCAAAGCATATTTTAATGCTGATATGCCAAATCTTCCAGTAACTGCAAAATTGATTTCTAACATTCTTAACTGTAGTTCCTTAGCTTCAGCCAGTTTTCCTTCGTTGAACAAGGATACCAGCTTGCAGCATTCCTCCGGTATAATGTTCGCCAGAGCCAGGGTGGCACCTCTTGCACCCACAGCCAAAGAAGGCAATAAATATCCTGTATTCCCTGCAAACACTGCAAAATCCTCATCGGTATCCCTTACAATTTCAGAAATCTGAACGATATTACCGGAAGTATCCTTGACCCCTACTATATTGGGGTGCTTTGCCAGTTTTGCAACCAATCCGGATGAAAGGTTAATACCCGTATTGCCCGGCATATTGTACAGCATGACCGGTATCGGCACAGCATCTGCCACATCCATAAAATACTTGTATAATACTTCCTCCGTCATGCCACCTTTGTAATAGTGGGGGGGCAACAACAATACAGCATCCACTCCAAGAGCGGCAATTTCTTTCGAAAACTCTACAGTTTCCTTTGTTGATTCACAAGCCGTACCAACAAGAATTTTCTTATTTGGATTGAAATTCTCTTTAACGAATTTCACCAGCTGCATTTTTTCTTCTTTATTCAGATAAACAAATTCACCGTTTGATCCCAGAACTACTATCCCATCCAGGTCTGTTTTTCCCCAACTGTCCAGATTATGCTTCAAATAATCATAGTTGATCTGTTCATCAGCATCAAAAGGGGTCACTATCGGGGTATAAATTCCTTTAAACATCTCACTCACTCCATTCAAATTAAATATGAAATCCTGATTTCATTCGTTGCTCTTTTTCCGAATGCTGTTCCTGGAACAGCTGCAACTCCAACTGTTTCCAATTAGTTATCCTCGCTCAGGCTGTCGACGGCTTTCTTGAGGCGCCGGCAGCCTTCCACAATGTTTTCGTAGCTGTCTGCGAATGACATGCGGAGATACCCTTCGCCCCCGGCACCGAATACATCGCCGGGTATGCAGGCGATTTTTGCGATGGTCAGCAAATACTCCGCAAATTCAGCAGAAGTCATAGGCAGCTGCTTTATATTGATGAAGATATAAAACGCACCTTTGGGGCATAAGCAGCTTAGACCGTCAATCGCGTTGATTGCCTTTACCGCGTAATCGCGCCGCCTCTGGTATTCCTTTACCATATCCGCGACTTCGGTGGTTTCGTTCCGCAGCGCTATAACCGACGCTTTTTGTACAAAAGAGGGGGAACAGATCGTGTTGTGCTGGTGAATCTTATTGAGAGCGGCGATCATTTCTTTTGGGGCTGCGACATAACCGATCCGCCACCCTGTCATGGAATATGCCTTGGAAAAGCCGTTCATCGTGAAGGTGCGCTCCTTCATCCCGGGAAGGGAGGCGATGCTGATATGCTTCTCGCCATCATAAATCAGTCTTTCGTAAATTTCATCCGAGATCACCCAAATGTCGTTGCTAATTGCAATATCCGCTATCCCTTTCAGGGTTTGTTCGGATAGGACTCCACCGGTAGGGTTATTGGGGGTCACAATTACCAGGGCTTTCGTTTTTGCCGTAACCTTCCTGCGGATTTCCTCTAGGTTAGCCTGGAAGCCATTTTCCTCCGTCAAACGGTACGATACCGGCACAGCCCCCAACAACCTGGAGACATTGATGTAGTTCATCCACACGGGATCAGGAATCAGGATTTCGTCTCCCTCATTCAAAATAGTGCATAAAACGTCAAACACCGCCTCGGAAAGGCCCACAGTTACAAGAACCTCCGACGGGTCGTAGGCGACATTGTTTTCCCTTTGCAGCTTTTCCGCTATCGCTTCCCGCAGTTCATTCGTACCAAAGTTGGAGGTATAAAACACATCTCCCTCCTGAACACTTTCGATAACCGCCCTTTTTATGTATTCAGGGGTATCAAAATCCGGTCTGCCACTCTCAAAATGTAAGACTGTTTCCCCGGCCCGTTCCATCGCGAAGGCCTTTTCGTAAACCTTTCGTATCCCTGAAGGAATGAGCTTATCCATTCGTTCAGCGATAATTTTTTTCAATGACTATCCCCCCCTAAAATGTTCCGAGAAAAGAAATAAATCGGCTCATGCAGATATTTTTCTCTCTAAATTGACAATATAGTACAACCTACTTATAATCAAATATATATTATAATAAAATAAGTATTTATAAAAATAAATAATTAGGTGGTTATGCCATGTTTCGCTCACTTCACTATCTCAATGAGGTCTATAAGGAGCAAAGTTTTTCCCGCGCTGCCCAGAAACTTTACATATCGCAGCCTTCACTGAGCCTTACAATAATAAAGTTTGAACGGGAAATCGGAATACAGATATTTGACCGCAGCACTACTCCCATCCAGTTAACGGCTGCGGGCAAGGTATATATGGAAGGGATACAGCGAATTCTGGCCATAGAAAACGAACTTGAAGCATATCTGGATGATTACAAGGAATTAAAAACCGGCAGTCTTACCCTGGGTGCACCCCATCTGTTTTCAAGCTATATGCTACCAGCCTTAATTGCACAATTTTCGAAACACTTTCCGATGGTTGAAATACGCCTGGTAGAAGCGGACTTCCTGACCCTGCATGACATGACGCTGAACGGTGAAATTGATTTACTTATAGAAAGCAACCAATTCGATGAAACACTATTTCAGAACTATCAGTTATTCCGTGAGCATGTATTGCTCGCAGTCCCCTGCAGCGACCCGGTTAATGAGCAGTTAAAAGACTATTGCCTAAGCATGGAGGATATCCGCTCTGATTTACATATGGATTCAGACCGGCCATGCATATCTCTTCGTAATTTTCAAAAACATCGCTTCCTGATGGTGAAGAAAAGATATGATATGCATTCACGGGCAATGAGCTTGTGCCAGAAAAGTGGATTTGAACCTCAAGTGTTTATGTTTTTAGATCAATTGATGACTGTCTACAATATGGTCAATCAGCAGTTGGGTGTATCTTTTGTAACGGATACGATTGTCAAATTAAGCAATGCGGGAACAAACGTTGTTTTTTATAAAATAGACGACGAACAGACTACACGTTATATCAACCTTACGCATAAGCTGAACCGCTATGTATCAAGACCTATGAGCGAGTTCATACGGATGATGGCGGCTATAAGTGTTGGCGGTATTACTGCAGTCACTTCCCAGCAGCAATGGAAGTAGACTTTTGCCTAAGCAAGCCTAATGAGAAGCGGGTGATGGACATTACGTATGTCGCCACCGGTGAAGGCTGGCTCTATTGGGCGAGCGTTATGGATCGTTCTCGCGTAAGATCGTTGGCTGGCACAGAGTGAACGAATGCCAAAGAACCCGTTCTACAGGCATTAAAACAAGCCTATGGACGTCAGCACCCCGATCAGCGATTGTTACACCACTCGGATCGTGGAAGCCAGTACGCCTTATTGGATTACCAGAAGCAGCTCCAGTTGTATGGGATGGTGGGCAGCATGAGCCGGAAGGGAAATTGTTATGACAATGCCTGCATCGAGTCCTTTCATAGTGTCCTGCAGAAAGAATGGATTTACCTTCGTAAGTACGGGACGTGAGGAGAAGCCGAACGTATGTACCAAGAACTGGCAGTGTGAGAATAAGAATCTGTGTCTACTATCTTGACAGAAGTCCATATTTACATATGTTATTTTGTCTACATACCGTGTTGCTTTGATGAAAAGTCTATCGACTGACCCGATATCGTTTCTCTATATAGATTAATGACATCCTTTAATGCTGCTGCTGCTGCTCCTCTCGGGTGAGATGCACCTCCAGTTGCGCAAACGACACCCATTTCGATAGTTTCAAAAACGACACCTTTATTTGTTCCATTTACGTGCGCCAAGGGATGCTTGCTTTCAAGCTCGCAAGGTTTTACTTCTACGATCACATTCTCAGCTTCTTTGTAGGCACTTGCCAGAAGCTTTAGCGTACGGCCATTTTGTTTAGCCACCGTGATATCTTCTTTTGTGACTAGTTCAATCCCATTGATTTTTACATCATCAATTGATAAGCTACTGCCAAAAAATCCGTTGGCGAGCAGGAGAATCTTGCAAGCAGCATCAAATCCTTGCACATCCAAAGCAGGGTTTGATTCCGCAATTCCTTTTTCTTGTGCAATTTTTAGCCCTTCTTCAAAGGATAAGTTGTTCTCGCTCATGCTTGCTAAAATGAAATTGGATGTTCCATTTAAAATGCCTTCAATACGAGTAATAGTGCATCCTGCTAAACTGTATTCTCCGATATCAAGCGTTGGCAGGGCTGCTGCGGTTGCACCGCTGTATTTTAATCGGCTATTACGTCTGGCTGCTTGAGTTTTAATTTTATCGAATGACTTCACAAGTGCTCCTTTTGAAACAAAGACGATGTCCATTCCATTTGTTATAGCTTTCTGAATATAGCCAAGTGCAGGTTCCCCTGTTTCTATATTTGTCGGGGTGCATTCGATAAGAACATCTCCATTAAAAATCGGTTCGGTAATTGGAAGCTTACAAGATTCCGAATAGCTCAAAAGTGCTTCCGAACCTGTTCCGAACTCGATTAACCTAGAGAGCTCGATTCCTTTTTCATCGTAAATCATCCCTTTACTGCCAACGATTCCGATTACGAGTAAGTCAAAGCCGTATTTTTCTTTTATCAAAGCTCCGTTGAGATTAATCAGTTTTATTAGCTCTTTTGCAACAGTGCCATACCCGGTTAATATGATTTTCTTCTGCATATAAATCTCCTTTGTTTGGTAAGCTGTTTAAATGGCTTTGATCATTCCTCCGTCAATCAAGAAGGAACTGCCTGTCATATAGGTGCTGGCATCCGATACCAAAAAGGTGACGACATTGGCAAACTCTTCTGGAGAACCGTAACGTTTTAACGGTATGTTCTTTTGTGATTCTAATTTAATTTGTTCAACCGTAACGCCTGTTTTTTCCGCTTTTATCTGATCGAGAAAAGCCACACGATCCGTGGCTATCCTTCCTGGAGCAACTGTATTGATCAGAATATGATATGGAGCCAATTCCTCGGCAAGTGATTTAGTCAATCCAACAATACCGAGTCGAAATGTATTGGACAATATAAGTCCGGGTATCGGTTGTTTGATTGACGAAGAAGCAATATTAATGATTCTGCCCCCATCTTTCTTCAAGTCGGGAAGAACCTCTCGAATGAGCCGGATATAACTTAACAAATTCAACTCGTAGGCTTGCTGCCATTGTTCATCAGTGAACTGATCAAACGTCCCCGCTGGGGGACCTCCAGCGTTATTGATTAGAATATCAATTTTCCCGAATGTATTTCGTGTTGTTTGAACTAAATGATGGATATCTTCTACCTTTGTGATATCAGCTGCGCAGTAGGCTACTTTCCCTACGCCTAGTGCCTCCAGTTCACGTTTTACGGTTTCCAATTTCCCTTTATCTCGACTTGTCAGCATGACGTTCGACCCTTCTTTAACCAGTTGGGTCGCAATTGCTTTGCCAAGCCCCTGACTAGATGCAACAACTAGCGCTACTTTCTGTGACAGATTCAAATCCATAGATACCCTCCTCATTTATTGAATTAAATTAAACTTTCAAATCTTTTACAGTATTGACAAGCTTGTCAAACCCGTCAATGTGACATGCTACGATATCACCATCCCGAATCACCACTGCCCCCGGAGTGCCGGTAGAGATAATATCGCCAGGCAACAATTTCATGACTTTGGAATGAAAGGATACAAGGAACCAAGGACGGAAGGTCATATTTGAAACAACGTTTTTCCGGTGAACCTTTCCATTAATTACGGTAGAAACACTCAAATCGTCCAATTCATCGATCTCTTCAGCAGTTACTAAATGTGGACCGAAACTAAAAAAAGTATCGAAACTTTTAGAACGTGTCAAATATCTGGGGTTTTTCTGTAAAATATCTTCTGCCGTCATATCAATAATCGTTGTAAACCCGGCAATTACATTCGAGGCATCTTCTTCTGAAACATCCTTACATTCTTTCCCTATAATAATGCCCAATTCCGCTTCTGCCGTTGTCCGATCGGATTGAAACGGAATTACAATTGTATCGTTAGGCCCGATAATGGTTGTATCAGGTTTCATAAAACTCGCAGGCTCTGTATTCGGCGCCTTTTCACTTAAGTCAGCAGCGTGTTCGACATAATTTAAACCGATCCCCCAAATTTTTCTTGGATGACGATAAAGCGGTTTATAATTCACTTCGTTTAATGGGATGGTTCGGAGACCTTTCACATCATTTTCTCCAGCATTTTGATACCAGATTCTCATCAAGTCCAATTGCCCCGAACGAATGATTTCAAATACATCCGTAGCCCACTGCTGATTCATCTTTTTATTGATATCTTCTACTAATACAACGCCATTCCGAGTAACCAGTCCTGCTGTTTCATTTCCCTGCAGTTCGATCGTTGCTAATCTCATATAGTCATCTCCAAATAAATTATAGATTTTTTTAAGTATTGGGATTGAATCTTAAAATTATCTGATGCAAGGAACCGTAACGATCACCGAAACTTCCGATCACCCACTCATGCTCTCCCGGAAACAATAAATCGGCTCATGCAGATATTTTTCTCTCTAAATTGACAATATAGTATAAGCTTCTTATAATCAAATATATATTATAATAAAATAATTATTTATATAAATAAATATGTAAATAACCAGGCGGTTACGCCATGTTTCGTTCACTTCGGTCTATAGGGAGCAAAGTTTTTCCCGTGCTGCCCAGAAACTTTACATATCGCATCCTTTGGCAATCCCCCGTTATATCAACCATACGCATAAGCTGAACCGCTATAAATCAAGACCTATGAGCGAGTTCATACGGATGATGGCGGCTATACGTGTTGGCGGTATTACTGCATCACAGTTCATTTCTCAAACGAATAATGAAAAGCGTAGCCTCCTCGCCATTTTCTCTAAGTTCAAGACTTCCTCCCATTTTTTCCGTATTTCTCTTTGCAATCGATAACCCAAGCCCTGTCCCCCCCTCCCCGCTTCTTGCTTCATCTCCCCGAACAAACGGGTCAAATATGGTGCTCCATAATTCTGCCGGAATACCAATCCCGTTATCGGCAATTTCGATCTGTACCTCCGTTTTTGCAGATTTCAATTCAATCCGTAAGTATGTACCAGGCGGATTATAGGTGATTGAATTAGTAATCAGGTTTTGAACTACGCTTGTTAATAGCTCCGGATCAAATACGGCGTATACAGGTTCATCAGGTATGTACAGCTTCAATTGAAATTGTTTCTGTTCAATATCTTCATAAACATCGGCGACAATCTCACGCAAAAATTCTCCCGCATCGCTTCTCCCCAACCGTAGGAGATAATCCGGTGAATCCACCTTAAGCAAATCCATCATGTTATGAATGAGTTTGGTGACTTGAATCGATTTATGATAGATATAGCTCAAATATTTTTTCTGGCGCTCGCTATCTTCAACACGACCTTCATACAGAGCTTGTGCATAGCCTTGTATGCTCGTTATGGGGGTTTTTAAATCATGCGAAAGATCGACAATTAGACGCTGCTTGCTTTCTTCGGCATGCCGTTTTTCAGCTAAAGTCGTTTCAATAACATCCGCCATATAGTTGAATGTATCCCGGATTTGAATAAATTCCTTTTCGGCATCAAGAGAAATTCGGGTGTCATAATGCCCTTTCGTCATCCTATCCAGTCCCTGTGATATTTGTTTCAGCGGTTTTTTCAACCGTCGCGCCACCCAATAGCTATAGACAAAAATGAGCAGCAGATTAAGTCCTATCACAGAACCTAAATAATAGTAAACGGGGACTTGAAAAGTAGATCCCATTAAGTCGTCGTTTGTAGTAATCCGAATAAAATCTCTTTGTATCTTTAATAGTAAATATCGCGCTTCATCAGCATTTGAATTCAGGATTGCTACCGAGTAATAGAAGTCCTGATCGCTCAAATTCTCCAGGTTTCTATACAATGCATCTTCCGAATACTGGACGATCCGGTCCTGTTTCTCCCCGTGTACACGGAGAACACGACGATCCTCATCAAGTTCCTCCAACCACCCCTTGCTTTTGAACAATCTGCTAAGTTCAATTTGGTCCCCAGTATGATCAGCATAGAATCTTGCTTCGAGCTTAAGACCGGGGTCTACGATCATGTTCGCGTTTTCCCTTTGAAGAACATCCGTAACGGTTGTTCTAATCCAGCCGGATATCAACAGGAGGAAGGAAAGAAAAAATAATAAAAAGTAAATGATAAGCGATGTTTGTAATTCCCTCTTTTCTCTAATTTTTCGTAGGAACTTCAATTTTGTATCCCAACCCTCTAATGGTTTTTAAGTACACCGGTTGTTTTGAATCCTTTTCAATTTTATCTCTTAAATTGCTGATATGCACCATAATGGCGTTATCTTCATAGGCGTAAAAATCTCCCCATACCGATTCGTATATTTTATTACGAGTAAATACTTTTCCCGGATGTTCCATCAGTAAATCAAGGATTTTAAACTCGGTACGCGTAAGGATGATCTGCTGACCGCTGAGGTAAACCTTGCATTCTGTTCGGTCTAACGTCAACTCACCCACATCAATCTTGTCATTTTCCTTTTGCCGGGAATTTCCCGCATCAAAATGGTGAACTCTTCGAAGCAAAGCATGAACACGCGCCACTATCTCCAGTGGATTGAACGGTTTCGTAATGTAATCATCAGCCCCAAGCTCCAAGCCTAATATCTTATCGTGATGTTGACTTTTTGCAGATAAAAAAATGACCGGCAGGTGATGCGTTTCTCTAATTTTTTTGATCAACTTGAGTCCATCCATACCGGGCATCATGATATCAAGAATGGCCAAATCAATCTTTTGATTTTTTACAATGGACATTGCTTCGATTCCGTTATGGGCTTGAATAATTTTGAAGTCTTTTTCTAAATACAATTGCAGTAATTCAATGATCTCGGATTCATCATCGGCGATTAGAATGTTATATGTCATAACTCCTCCTATTGAATTTCATTATATGTAAAATTTCAACTTTGATAAGTGACCGTACTTGAAATGAGCCTTTATTTCTAAATTATTCCACATTGTTTCATTATAAAAGAGTTTTCTTAAGACAGCATAAGCAAAATATTTAGATTATCTAAATATGGCTTTTTAGGAACGGAATTAACAAATCCACAAATTATCGACGCAAGAAAGGTAGTGACTTCTTCATAGAACAAAGCCGGCAAATTCGAAGCGGAGTAGCGTCTTTCCACTACAAGAGAGACTCCGTCTGCAACAACCGATCGTAGCCGGAGTTGGTTGCAAGTGGTTCATTTAAGTTTAAGTAGGTATACGTTTTTTCTCTGGGGTAGTCGCCAGTTTGTCGTTTTATGTTTCGGCTGTATAAATTGGCATTAACACGTCATCAACAAGTTGTGTTAGATACTCTTTTGATACCTTTCCACCACGCATCATGTTCTCAAAACGCAGCAGGTCAAAGGGCAAGCTCATCTGCATAATCGAGAGCTCATGCTTTAAATCCCCTCGTTGTATGGCAAATGCCTGTATTTTTTCCATCACTTCAATATTACTTTCAAGCCCTCGTATGGAGAACAGCCGGAATTTCTCATTTCTTTGACTTAATTCATATAAAATTGCGCTCATAAGCTCTGCACCCACTGCTTCTAAAAATTGCTGGTAGAGCTCCACAGCCGCTAATAAATCCGCCCGCAAGCTCCCTTTTTTTTGCACTAAATCAATCATTTTCTCGCCAAGCGCTTGCCTAAATCTGTATTGCACCAACGCATATAATAATTCCGCTTTGTTCGTATAATGACTGTAAATTACGGTTCTGCTTGTTTGGGCCTGTTTTGCCACGTTTTGAAAGGTCATATTCTCATATCCGTAAGTTTGAATAATGTCATATGCAGCTTCCAGAATTGCGACTTCCAATTCTTTTCCTCTTTTTCGTTCAGCAGCCATAGCTGTATCCTCCTGATTGGTCTTTTAGAATAACAATACCATAAATTAACGTACAGATTGTACTTTATTTATTCAGTGTGTATAATGAATATTACCTAAGAGCTAGTAAATATTGCACTCTTACTTTGTCCTTGGTGCAATACAGCGACAGTTTTGTTTACAACTGCAAACTCCATTAAAGTTCTTTATTTTTAATTATACATTTCTCAATAATTCCGAAAATCTATTCTCATCAATTTTGAAAAACGAGGTTGAAAATGTTGGTTTATCAAGGGTCTTATCACAACTTGTGAGAAAGTGCATGGAATCGCACCTGAACTAAACCGCAGTTTTCCATAATCCCCTATGCTTGCATATGCGCTTTTCGCTACAATATAAAAAAAGTAAGCCGTCAGCTGCTCAAGCAGCAGATAGGTTTACTTTTTCAGTACCAGTATTAGAAGTAAATATTAGGACAAAGGAACAACTTTTTTCGAATCCTATGATTCGAAAGCAGCGACTTCAGCCACTTCGTCGTCAAGCAGCCAACGGATCAAATTGGATTTGTGAAAGCCGAGGTCGACCATCGCGCCCATGAGCACCTGCATTCGCTGCTGCAATCGCACAGGGAGCGTGAACTATCCCTCACTACTAATACTGATCATGAGAAGTATAGCTCTCATGGAGTCTTAGCCTCGACTATAACAAGCATCCCACAACTTTAGGAGTATTATAATCCGTATTTATTGGACAAATAAGAAAAAACATCTTGCCTTTCGTTCACTGTCAATACACGGTTATAGATAATTACCTCTGCAATATCTCCCTGGAAAAAGTAATCGATATACTTTTGATCACCCGTATGCCAAGCCATATAAGCTCCAATCGTGTTGGGTTGATCATCCGGCGAAACATTCCTGATCTGCCCTCCCAAATAATCGGTTCCTACCCATGCCCCATTCTTATAAAAATTCAGATTCCCATCCGAATTGCTATAGGTGCCGCCAAGAGCATTCCATGTGCCACTATACACAGTTCCCGATACCGTCTTGGTCGTGTGGCTTGTATTCCTTACCAAAAACCTGGGTACGGTGTCTGAGCTTGATATTCTCATCGCTTCTCCTCTGCCATATATGCCTTTAATAGAAGCGCCTTGACTTTTTGCAACCGTAAATATCGTCGTATTATTCTGTAAGTTCAAAGATGCAGGACTCCCCATACTCATGTAATCATCAATGCCATCAAAGCGTAACACTGCTTTTCCATTAACAACATTTGCATAATATTTAGGCCGTTTTGTCGAGGTATTCTGAACAGCATGGTTTGAGCTTCCAGAGCTGTCAGCGAAGGTAGACACATTGTCACCGCTATTCAAGCCCGTTATGGAATCTGCCTTCAGCCATAAGACCTGCCCTGCTGCCGGTACAACGGGAGTTGGTGCTGGTTTTGAAGGCATTTCGGACAGTACATACCAATTACTTGATGTTCCATTGTTAATACCAAGCTTGATATCCGGCTCTGGCTTAGAAGCTTTGGAGAATACACCTAGCGCCAGCTTAGTTGCATTGGCGTTGTATGTGAATGAAAAATAGGTTGAATTCGTAACGGTCTGTCCAGGCTTCCAGTCAAAAGGATTCACACCCGACAATGTGCTGGTGGCAAGTACCTGATTGCTGCTGTCCAACAATGCCACTTTTACAACTCCAGTGTTTCCTTTCATGTATATAGGTGCGACTCCGTCATTCCGCATCTTGAAGTTTAGGCTTCCGGTAGTGCCGTTGCCAAGATCACTGTGATAAGCCGCCTCTGTCATTTTAAACCAATAGCCCATCTTGTTCTGCCACTCATCAACCAGATTTCCTTTTTCAGATAAAAAGGTATTGGCGTCCGTTCCATTCCACTCACCTAATGGCTGATAGCTATATTTGGAACCATTAATTTGGCCCGGAACCATACCGTCATACCAGATCTCACCTGTCCATCCCTGGCCAAGCTTTAATTTTTCATAGGGAAAAGACCATTCTCCTACTGCTGGACCGATATTTAAAAATGACAAAGCTTTTTGCCATCGTGGAGAGTAATCCGAAGAATCCTCTCTTGCACCAAACCCATAGGTGTCTCGAGCATAATAGCCATACCCTCCAGCATACATACCCGTTCCACCCGATATCGGCACGATAATATGGGTTTGATCAAAGCCAGACCACTGATCGATGTACTGTCTCTTAACCGCATCACCTGGGTCTGTTCCCCCAAGCCCGCCTAGATGCCACTCGCCCCAGTTTCCAAAGGTTCTGGCATCGATAAATTCAATATGGGGATCACCATTATAACGATCTTTAAGTGCAGTAATAAATTGTCCCATTTTGCTAATAAATACGGGATCATTCCATACAGGCACTTTGGTGCTCGGTGCATCTGATGCATAATAATACTGCGCGCCAGCATCAATAACCCATTGAGGCATGGATGTGTAGCTTGATGACGAGTTCACCTGAACAGGCATAACCCCAAATGCAAATTTTTTACCTTTAGTTACAGCAGCATTGTACATGTTATCGATCGGTGTCCAATTAAAAGAATTGTCTCCTATGTGAATATCCTTCCAATTAAAGCGAGCATAACCCACTGAGGCCTTTTCCCAGACCGCAGAATTTGCATTAGCAAAATTGCTATACACAATCCATCCTTTCCCTGGGTTTATTAGATAATCATTGTTCTCTTGCGGAGAAACGTACAGGGTTGTCGCCGCTGAAGCATGGTTTAATACCCCGATGAACGGTGTTAAAGACAACAGCATACAAAAGATCAAAACTCTAATTAACACTCTTTTTTCTAATAAAAACATGGATGTACTCCTCCTTATTTACTTCGTATAGATTTTCCGATAATCGCCTGGCGTAATGCCTTCACTCTCCTTGAATTTCCTTATAAAGCTTGAGACATTGGTATAGCCAACCTTCTCCACAAGCTCCTGCAAACTATCTTCTCCATCAGCAAGCATCTTCTTGACCTTTTCGATGCGTAGCCCATTGACATATTGGGTTAATGTTTTGCCTGTTTCTTCTTTAAAAATACGACTTAAATAAGGTGGCGTGACCGAGAACCGTTCCGCCATCAATTGAAGGGAAAACTGAGGGTTCGTGAATTGCTCATCCACATAAGTTACTAACTCGTTCTTCCATTGGACAGAGGAACGGTTTTTGCTCTCCTCGATATGGCGGCAGATGAGAATACTAATATCGGTAATCATATCTGATAATTCATCAATGGTTTCATAATCCAATAAAGTGATGACATCCGGGTAGCCTATTGCTTCATATTGATCATTTTGCTGCAGTTCGTTCAACGTCGTCACAATAAGATGGATGAGATCATAGCAGATGTTCCTTACGACAAATAACGACACATTTTTCGCTTTGATCTCGCGAATCAATTCGGACAAATAGTTGGATAGCTGCTCGATCTCCCCACGATGAATATACAGCCGTATATTCTCCATCTCATTCACCATCTGTAAGGCTCTGTCACCTTCTACCACCTCATTGATGAAAATGATGGACCGTTTACCACGTATTAAGCGATAATCCAAAGCGGTATTGGCTTCAATATACGATTTTCCGATTTCGGATGTTTTCGCATAAGCATTGCCTACACCTATGGTCGCATGAACCCCCCATTCTATTCTTAGAGCCATCTGCAATTTCTCCATTTGTTTCAGGAAAGCGATCGGACTATCACTTTCAGAAGCGATAATAAACACGATTTTATTGTTTTCCCATGTATCCAGTGCATAACCTACATTCTCCTGGTCCAGCTCTTCTTCCAGTTTACGGGCAATTTGGGGCAGTATTTCATTGATCGATTCTTCTGATGTGTCCAGCTGTAGAATGACAGACCTGAACCAGTCGTAATAGAAATAGATTCCTGTTTCATTGACCATCCAATTCAGCTTGGACAGTTCTTCAATATTCCCTCTTAATAACTCATGCAGGTAAAAATTCCTCAAAACAGGCCTGCTGAAAATAATTTGGCTCTGCATAGATCGGTTCTTATTGGACATCTGGTGAACAACACGATGAAAGGCTTCAAATTCATTAACATGCTGCTGTAGAGACTCTCCGGTTTCACTTTCAATGAATTGTCTAAGCTTTCGAATCGGGCTATAGTTCAACTTCATAAACAAATAGCTCAGGCAAAGCCCCAATAGGAAGGTTGCCGCTAAGCTTATAAGAGCGATTTTCTTGATATAGACAACACGTGTCATGATCTTATCCTCTTCTACTAGCGTCACATACGTCCATCCGTTTCTTGGTGACCTGGTATAGGAAACTAGAAAATCAACATCCTTGATTTGAAGGTTCATGGTGCCTTCATCTGCTTTGGATTGCAGATAGGGGGCAATCACTGCCATTTGGGATACGCTGCTGGATTCAGTCGTATTAATGAGTTTCCCTTCTCTATCTAAGACAAATGTAGCTTTGCCATCATCCTCTAAAATATTATGGATGAGAAGCTGAATAGAGCTCTCTTTAATGAAAAACATGACCACTCCATAATTAGTCGCTGATTTAGGAATGGGGACCATGTACGTAATAAACGGATTATCACTCAATGGTTTAATAGGTTGTGGCGCGTACACCTTAGACAAGGAGTTATGGAGGATATCCTGCCTGAATTGGTCTTGGTTCCATGAAGTATAACCAAATAATCCATCCATAAATTCTTCTACCTGATACGTACTATAGGATGAGAATAGAAAAGGTTGTTTATCATAATAAAGTACAAGATCATAGATGAAGCTATTACCTGTTTTGTATTTGTTTAATTCCTGCAGAGCCTGCCTTCCCCAATAACCGTCTCTTGTAACACGATACGGAGTTAGTTGATTATTCAACGAAATTTGAAAAGCGATTTTTTCCAATTCATCCATTTTCACATCCAGATTATATTGCACTTGCGACAGCACTTGCTTGTTGTTCTTTATGACTTCCGAACGGACTGTCTCTATAAAATACTGATAAATGAATCCGCCTATGAGGATCAAAGGTATGCTAAGAATGATGGTGTATGAAATGAAATACTTGTAGTGCAGTGAACATTTATTTAAGAACTTCATACGCACTTCTCCTCGCTCACATTCAATCTCATCATAGACATCTTCTAGCCTTCGTTAAATCAATTTTTCATATAGCGGTCATAGATACCTTGATGAATCTTCAACTTATCCTTTAGTCCCATATTGTTAATTTCTTTGATATAATTGTCCCACTCTTCATCAATGCCGCCACGAACGATCCACTTCACTTCCATCTCGGAAACATAGGAATCAATGTCCAGATCCAATACCTTCAGTTTGTCAGCTTCCTCCAAGGTCGAGTATACCGTTGAAGGATACGTGTTTTTCTCAGGTACGATATTGTCCTTATAAATCGTTTCATAAGCGACATTTCTTGCATCGTTGGCAGCGCTTTCAGCGACATTTAAGGCTTCCTTGCTGCTGAACAGTAAGGGAATGAAATTTAGAGGCGCTACTTTCCCTTTAAATACAGCTTGTGATTCACTGGCAGGTGGAGCAACCTCAGTAATTTTACCGTCAGCTGATTTTGTTAAATGAGTTCCGAAAGGTCCCCGATGCAATTCATATTTGAGCTCGCCTTCATTCATGGCATCGGCCAGGCGCATGCTAATTTCAGGTTGCTTATTGCTGGATGAAATCGAGAAGTAGTTTAATTGCATGCGATTATCTTGTCTACGCCAGAAACGATCTCCACTCGGACCTGCCACAGGTTCAATGGGGACGTATTGCGCGAGCCTTTCATTAGATCCTGTTTCACCACCATTGAAGCTTGTAAATGAACCGTATAGCGCGACATCCTTATTGGCAATCTTCGCATTGAATTTCTTCTGATCCTGGGTGAATGCTTCCAGATCAATCAAGCCCTCTTGATACAATCTATGGAAATATGTAATGGCTTCCTTATAGGCTGGCTGAACAGGCTCGTAGCGTACCTTCCCATCAACTACAGCAAGTTTGCTTCCAGTTGGCTCCAAAACACCAAACGCGCCGTACAGTACATGGTGGCTATTGTTCAAGTTGGAATAAATCATGCCTAACGGAATTTCATCCGCTTTTCCATTTCCATTGGGATCCTTCTCCTTGAAGGCTTTCAATACGGTATACAGCTCTTCTGTTGTTGTTGGCGCTTTCAAATTCAATTTCTTCAACCATTCCTGGTTCAAAAAAAAGCTGTTCCGATATTCAAAATACGGCTGGTTATACACCCAAGGCAGTGCATATATCTTCCCATCTGGTGTTGTTGCCGCTTTCTTCACATTCGGGTTTTCATTCAAAAATTTCTTAATATTAGGCGCATACTTATCTATTAAATCATTAAGCGGAACTAGCAGACCTTGCGAACCATACTGCACAACCTCGATAGAGTTCAATCCAGCAAAGAAGATATCCGGTAGCTCATGGCTGGCAAACATCAAATTATTTCTTTCCTTAATGCTTTCAGCGGGGATTTGATCCCATTTAATATGGACATTCGTTAGCTTCTCGAGCCTCTTCACCATCTCCATATCATTAAAATCGCCATGATGAGCTGCTTTTAGAATAGAAGCGGTTAAAGAAATCTTTTCATTAACAATAGGAAGTCCTGATACATTAAATTTCTCGACCTTTTTTGTGCTTTCAACAGCAGTAGAATCATTATCCTTGGTACACGCCGCCAATAAGGAAACCATCGATAAAGCAATTAGCATCTGTGTCCCAACACGTCTTTTCATAAACGTAAACACTCCCTTATAAGATTAACTATATCTACAAAAGTTGAACCTTGCATTCATCCTTTTAAAGATCCAATCATGATGCCTTTAACAAAATATTTCTGTAAAAACGGATACAAGATGAGCACTGGAATACTTGCCAAAATAATCGCTCCGTATTTGATCTGCTCGGCAAGCTGCAGCATGACTGTCGAGTCGAGATCTCCCATATCAAAGTTTTCTTGCACCTGATTTTGGATTAATATATGTCTCAAGACCAGTTGCAGCGGGTATTTATTCTCATCCCGCAAATAAATTAAGGCAGAGAAGAAAGAATTCCAATGGCTTACCGCATAGAAGAGAACCATGACTGCAATAATCGCCTTCGATAAAGGCACAACAATCGTCATAAAAAATCGAATATTCGAGCATCCATCGATAAAGGCAGCTTCTCTAACCTCCTCAGGGATGGATTGTGTAAAGAACGTTCTGGCCACAATCAAATTCCATACGACAATTGCATTAGGGATAATTAATGCCCATAGGGTGTTAACCATGCCGAAATCCTTTACCAATAAATAGGTTGGAATTAACCCCCCGCTGAAGAACATGGTAAAAACGATCATCACCATAAAGAAGCCCCGCCCATAAAAGTCTTTTCTAGATAGCGGATAAGCTCCAGTAATCGTTAAAACAACATTGATACATGTGCCAATTACCATATAAATCAAAGAATTTCTGTAGCCCAACCAAAGTGTGTCATTTTGAAATATTCTTTTATACCCCTCGAACGATATTTCTGTTGGAAACAACCACATTTGCCCTGTGTTGACCTCATAAGGGTCACTGAAGGATGCAACGATGATAAAATAAAGCGGATAAATAACAATCGCACATAACAGGAGCACCAACGAATAATTGAGAGCATCGAATAAACGGTCTTCACGGCTCCTTGCTTTAATCAAAACTTAACCTCCCTTTACGATGACTGATTACCACAGGCTTGATTCCGTAAATTTTCTGGCCAGTCGGTTCACGGCAATTAATAGGATCAAGTTAATCACAGAATCAAAGAGTCCAATTGCCGCTGAATAACTAAATTGTGATCCCAATAGGCCGGTTTTGTAGACATAGGTAGCTATTACCTCAGATGAAGCGATATTCAATGGCGTCTGGATCAAAAAGGTTTTCTCGAAACCAACTGTCAGCAAGGTTCCGAAATTCAAGATCAAGAGGATAACCGCCGTTGGAATTATGCTCGGGAAGTCAATGTGCCGGATCCGTTGAAATTTATTGGCTCCATCCACAATTGCTGCTTCATGAAGACCAGGATCGACTCCTGCAAGAACTGCCAAATAAATAATCGCTCCCCATCCAGCATGCTGCCAAACACCTGAGAAAACATGAAGGGTTTGAAACCAGCCTGCTTCTCCGAAGAAATATATCGGATCTCCGCCCAGAAACGTAATCAAGTGGTTGATTAGCCCAGTGGAAGGGGACAAAAAAACAGACATCATCCCAACCAAGACAACAGTCGAGATAAAGTGTGGTGCATAGGTAATCGTTTGAGCGAAGCGCCTAAACCGATTCCTTGTAATTTGATTCAATGATAGTGCCAAAATAATCGGTACCGGGAATCCGACAAGCAAGTTATATAGGCTTAAGCCCAGTGTATTCTTTATTAATGTCCAAAACTGTCGAGAGCGAAAAAAACGTTCGAAATGGTCAAACCCAATCCATGGACTGCCCGTAATGCCTTTCGCAAAATTAAAATCTTTGAAAGCAATTTGCAAGCCATACATCGGACCATAATGAAAGATAATAAAAAATAAGAACGTAGGTAAAAACAATAAGTACAATTGATAATTCTGTATGACCTTGAGCGCCTTTTTTTTGCCTATTACAGTGATCTGTAACCCTCCTTTCGATGTTCTGATAGCGTTTGCATTCTTCATAGTAGTGACTCCTTAGCTGGAAGTAAATGCTCGATAATTAATACCCATATGCGATTCTTATCCTGCTCGACTTAATTGATATGCGTTACTGCCACTTGACCGACCTGAGGGCTCCAGGCATAACCGGAAGTTTTATTCCACTTAACCTTGACGTAATTTACGTTGCTAAGATTCTGCAGTGTGTAAGACATATTCGTCCACGCAGCACTGGAAACCGCCGTATTCTGGTGGATGGTAGGAGTAATCGGTATCCAGGTGCTTCCGTCTGGTGACGTATAGAAGCTGAAATGCGCTATCGCTTCTTCGTGATAGAAGTAAGTTGTGGCATGAAAGCTTTGAATTTGATTGTAGTTCCATATCATCTCCTCGTTCGTTGCCAGCGTCCTAGAGGCTCGCGAAGGATCGTAACCAATATAAGTGCTATTAGTCGTGTTAAAGTTAGTGTTAGGGGTATGGGAATAGGTTTTGGTCCAATCATTGAGCGGATCTACAGAAGTGGTTTCAAATGAACCGGTATGCTCAAGCTTGACTTCGCCGAGATTGGGGTTCCAGTGCATTCCGCTCGTATAGTTCCATTGTATTTTTACATAATTGGCATTCGACAAGCCGCTAAGAGCGTAAGTAAACTTGGACCAATTCCCGCCCGAGCCAACTGAGTTTTGGGTAATCACCGGTGTTGCCGGTGTCCAGGTGCTTCCATCGGATGATGTAAAGAAGCTGTAGTGCGATATCGACTCATAGGGCCAATGATAGCCTGTAGCCTGAAAGCTTGAGATGCCTTTGTACTTCCAGACGATCTCGGCATGGGCTGGAGCCGTTGGCATCCGATAGGCTCGGGAGGAATCATTGCCAATGTATTGCGTGTTCGTAACGTCGAAGGAGAGACCCGAGCTATGGCTGTAGGTTTTATTCCAATTGTCGAGCGGATCGATAATTGTCGTCGATAAAGATAATTCATCTCTAGTAATCGTATTGGGGGAATTATAGAAATCCATCAGAATCTGCGGATTGCTTCCCGGTCCGTTACCAGTTGGTGCCCCATAGAAGTTATTGTCCATCCAGCCTGTATGCCATAACATATACCACACATAGTCGG
Source organism: Paenibacillus baimaensis (assembly GCF_025567575.1). Classification (NCBI taxonomy): domain Bacteria; kingdom Bacillati; phylum Bacillota; class Bacilli; order Caryophanales; family Paenibacillaceae; genus Paenibacillus; species Paenibacillus baimaensis. The sequence continues at coordinate 25,024 of NZ_JAOQIO010000024.1, forward strand.
TATCGTTGATTAGCTTTTCCGGCGTCGGCAATAGCCCTACTTCCGTTAAGCCGAAATTCTTCGAGCCTAGCTTGGTCTTGAAGGTGTTATTGACGGAAGTCCAAGCGGCATCGGTTCGATTGTTGGTATATAAATCCACTCCGCCCAAATCCACGTATGCATCACCTGGATAATAATTGGTGTACACGCTGTTCATGTCTCCCGTGTTCGGCGACCAAACCCAGATCAGGTTATTCAGATTATGATGATTCGTAAATCTGTTGTACATGTTGATCCATAGCTGCTTGAATTCCGTTCCTTTGTTACCCCACCAGAACCAGCTACCGTTCATTTCATGGTAGGGTCTCCATAGCACAACTACACCATTATCCTGCAATTCCTTCAGGTATGAAGCAATCAAATCGATGTGAGCCAACCATTTGTTGTACAAGGGCGTGCCTGGCGTAACAAGATCATGGAAATTGGTTGCTGTCATGGCTTGGTTAACTGCACTCCAGCCACTGTCATCGATTGCTTGGGGACTGGTCTCGTGCCATGTAAAGGTGACAAGTCCACCATGCGCAGCATGCTGGGTGGCTTGCTCAACTTTCTTCGACCGGTTTTCATCCATACTGGAGAACACCGACCCATGCACACCAAAATCCATATCCAAGCCGAGAAGCGCCGGGTAGCGGCCGGTCACGTCGTACGTATGCTGATACTCACTGATAGGTGCATACAGATCAGTCCGACCTTCGTGCAAATGCTGTCCAGCTAATATTTGGTTCTGGTTCTTCAGCGTCTCAAGGTAATTCAATACATCATTTACTTTCTGACTGGCATTCGGGTTAACTGAAGCAGCATGAACCTCCTGGACTGGCAGCAAACCCATCAGTAAAACCAGTATCATCATGGTAATTACACTAGACTTGACACGTGCAAAATGGAACATAAATACTATCACTCCCTTTTTTTAAGCTAAATCTTAAGAGCATCTCTGTAGCCTATTACATGATGAATACCTCTTGAAACCGCCTTCAATTTACAAAGTAAATTCGCATCTTCTCCTCACTTTTCCATTTATCTTGCCGTGTTGCATGCTTCATTCTAGTGAGTACATGGTGCCATGTAAATGCTCGAAAATTAACACCCATATGCGATTCTTAAACTAATTTAAAAACAGGATGAGCATACGGTTTTACCCGATATTCACCCTGTTCGCATGACCCTTAATTCTAATACAGCAGCTCCAGCCTTTTGGCATAGTTGTACCATATTTCGATGGCCTTGAGTGCTTCGTTTTTTAACGTTACCGGCCATCTTGTATAAAGGTCAAACGGAATTCCCTGGCAGACTGCCAAATGCTTCGCCGTCGCCGGGTAGCCTAGCCGCAGAATGGCATCCAAATAAACAAGATGCTGATGAAGTACCTCAGCGTCCGGGTGATTGTGCGTTGCCTTCTGCCAAAAATCCACGACCAGCCCTGCCGCTGATGCTGTTGTGATCGCCATAATGCCTTGGGCACCCATTCGAATCGCATCAAGCATGAACGGGGTATTCGCTTGGTAAACCACCGATTGGGAAGCCATTTGTATTTTGGATTGAATGCCCTCCAGCGTACAAGTTGTATCCTTGATGCCTGTAAGGCCCAGATCAGCCAGCTTCCCAAATACTTGGGGATCGATCAAATAAGGAGTTACATGAGGCCACTCGTATACAATTACAGGCAATTGGCAGCCTTCCAGCAGGCTGGCGAAATAATCGCCCAGCTTGCTTTGATCTTCGCCCATGCCACTCGGTGGCGTAAGCACAATTCCGGAAATTCCGGTCTCCGACATCTCGGCAATTTCGGAGGCATGCTTACTTACATCCGGATTCAGATTGGCCGTAGCAATGACAGGAATCTTGCCGGAGCGTTGTGCGGCACGCTTTGCCAGCTCCAGCTTTTCCTCCAAGCTCAGCCACTTCATCTCGCTACTTCCACAGACGGCAAATAAACCATCTGGCTGCTTTGAAAGCTGCCAATCCACATACTTGTCATACGTGTTCCAGTCGATGGCGCCATTAGCTGTAAATGGGGTGAGCAGCAGTGAAAACACGCCTTTAAATGAAGCTGCTGATGGATGATTCTGAATCAAGAGCGTTTCCTTCTTCCATATTCGTATTTTTATATCGTAACGACAATCCGCTCATTCTCCTTGGTAATATCGAATTTTCTTACAGTAACCTCATAGGACTTGGTTCTCATTCGATTCGTGCCTTCACTAATAGATCAAGCCCCTGAAATTGCTCACGGTATGAAGCGTAATCAAATTTCCATCATGTGCATTTTTGGCGTGCTCATCCCCGGATCGGCTGAGTATGTGCAAATTTTCTCCATCGATCACCATACTCGCATAATGCCGCGATTGTTTATTGTCCGCTACCATGGCTACCATGCCTGCGAAGCACCAATCGATGCAATTTCTGGAGAAATGCAGCTGCAGCCGCTGCCGCTCATTATTCGGCAGTCCATAGCGATCCTTCGGCAGCAGCTCGGCACGAGTCATACTGTCGGTTGCCTGTGTGCTCAGCAGCCAAAACATTTGAGATACGTCATCATATACAATATGAAATTTCATCTGCCCCCCCGGACAAGGCACATACAAGATTGTTTTGCCTGAGGGCACCGTTTCGAGCATCGTCGTCATACTTCCATCTTCATGCTCCACGACCTTGGCTATCGCTGCATAACCCGTTCCTCCCGTATGCGCCCGGCTCCACAAATGAAACGTATGGCCGCTGGGGTCATGCCAATAATGGTTCGGATCCTGAAACTGTACAAGGTTCGTTTCCAGCCAGCCGATTGGCGCGCAATGCCTTCCTTGTGCAACCTCCATGGTTTCCTTCGGCAGTGTAGGGAAAAAGGGAACCCCAAAATAATCCAGCTCGCTCACCGCAACTGCATTCCGGAACACAAGCTCCGAGGCAAATGTCCAGTTTTCCCTTATTGTCAGATCCGCATCCATCCTGCCTCGCATGGTTACGGGAGCGATGACGCTGACGGGCCAACCAGACACATCGGAAGCTGCAAACCTTTCCATGACGATATACACGCACCCATTTGCATAATGAACATTGCAGGGAGCTTGATGCCATTGTTCTCCTATTGTCAGCTTTATCGGCTCCGACCAGGTATTGCCCCCATCGCCTGACTGGATGATCATCAAATCTTGGCAATGGCCAAGAATATAGATATTGGAGCCACAGGCAAAGGGACGGGCATGCATAAACGGGAAATCGAGCTGCTGCTGCCACGTTTGCCCTCCATCATCGGAGATCAGAAGCTTCCCTTGTATCTCCTTGCCATTTCGGATGCCCTTGCTTCCACCCAACTGCTCTAAACCCATGCCCGTAATATCGATTGTGGCCAGCAGCCGTCCTCCAGGTAATCGAGCAATACCCGGACTATAGCATGCTATGGATGACGGGTCAGGTGACTGGTAAACCGTAACCCACTTTTCTGCCAGCGTTTGTGCAACCCTCTTCACCATGTATCCATGTCTCCTTAATCATTCCCATAAGATTTGTTGCCATAAGTTAATAAATGAGCTCCCGGAAATTTCTCACTGTGTGAAACGTAATTAAATTGCCATCATGTGCATGCTTGGCATGCTTATCACCGGAGCGGCTGAGTACATGCAGATCCTCGCCATCGATCACCATACTTGCGTAGTGCCGCGATTGTTTAACCTCAGACACCATATCCACAATTCCTGCAAAGCACCAATCGATGCAATTTTTGGAGAAATGGAGCTGCAGCCGCTGCCGCTCATTATTCGGCAATCCATAACGATCCTTCGGCAGCAGCTCGGCACGGGTCATACTGTCGGTTGCCTGCGTGCTCAGTAACCAAAACAGCGAAGACAAATCATCATATACAATGTGAAATTTCATCTGTCCCCCCGGACAAGGCACATACAAGATTGTTTTGCCAGAAGGTACCGTTTCGAGCATCGTCGTCATACTTCCATCTTCATGCTCCACAACCTTGGCAATCGCCGCATACCCCGTTCCTCCCGTATGCGCCCGGCTCCACAAATGAAACGTTCGGCCACTGGGATCATACCAATAATGATTCGGATCCTGAAATTGGACGATGTTCGTTTCCAGCCAGCCAATCGGGACACATTTCCTTCCTGGTGCAGCTTCCACACTTTCTCCCTCATGTGTTTGGTAAAAGGGAATTCCAAAATAATCCAGCTCATCTATCGAAACGATGTCCCGAAACACCAATTCCGAGGCGAAGATCCAGTTCTCCCTTAATGTCAGGTCCGCATTGACGTGCCCACGCATTAAAACAGGTGCCTCCACACAAAACGGTGGAAATGATGTCACATCATGATACGGTCTTTTGTTCATGACCAGATAAACATAATTGCCGGCATAATGTACATTGCAAGGAGCTTGCGTCCATTGCTCGCCTTCGGTCAGTGTTACCGGGCTTGACCAGGTCATCCCATCATCATCCGAACGCACGATGGTCAAATCACCGGTCAATCCCAGAATATATGTAGCCCTTCCCGCTGTGAAAGGCCGGGCATGCATAAAAGGGAAGTCAAGCACATGCTCCCATTCTTCTGTGCTCTCATTGCGAATGAACGCCTTCCCCATCGTAGGCTCACCATAGCGAATGCCCTTGGGGCCTTCCATTTTGGTGACCCCTTTACCTCCAAGATCCAGCGTCGCTATCAAGCGGCCATTATGAAGTCTCGCACTTCCAGGACTGTAGCAATAAATCTCTGCAGGGTCCGGAGATTCAAAAACAATCGTAGGAGCATCAGCTATTGAATACCTTTGCATTAGTCTGTTCCTTTCTGCGACGTGCTGATTATTGGGATGTGCATTCCAGTCATAGCTATTAATTTTTATTGAAAAGATCTAAGGCTTCCTGATAAATTTTTACGAGCTCATCCGAATTCATGTCCTTGACTTTCTTGACATAGGCGTCCCACTCTTGGTCGATTCCGCCATCGACTACCCATTTAGCCAACGTCTTGTTGGTATAGCCCATAATATCGGTGGAAAGTGCAGCCAGCCTGCTTGTTTGTTCCGGTGTAAACACAACGGGCGGGTAGAAATCCTCCAACGGGGCTACATATGATTTGTATTTCTCAACATTTTTCCCGCGCTGCTCTTGCGCACCGCTCCAAACCATACGACTCATCAAATCGGGAGTCATTAACAGTGGAATGTTATTGCCGGGTATTAAATTGATTTTGACAACTTGGTCGGCTTCAGGAATCTGTTTAATTTTATTGTCCGCCTGTTTGTCCAGATAAGCTCCATAGGAGCCGTACATTGCTTGAATGGTCCAATCCGGCTCTGCAACCACATCAGCCCATCTCATACTGGCTTCAGGGAATTTATTGTTCTTGGAGATCGAGAAATAATTGCGTACAACTGTATTCGTTTGCTGGCGAAACAACGGCTTCTCCACACCCGGACCTTTAACCGGCATCATCGCATCGTAAATTTGTTCGGTTAAATCCGTGTTGAAATAAGAGCCAAATACTCCAATGACAGGCGGATTGGAACGGGTTTTGGCTAGATACGTATTCATATCGTCGGTGAACGATTCAGGCGGGATCAAGCCTTCCTTGTACAAACGGTTTAAATATTTAATAGGTTCTTTAATAGCTGGATTTATCGCCTGGAATTGAACCTTGCCTTTGCTCACGCTAATAAATTTATCGTCTGGAACAAGGACGCCAAAAAATCCAAATACATCGAAATTACCGCCCACATATTGATTCCACAGGTAATACCAGGGCATTACGTTTTTGGGTATACTGCCTTTTCCTGCATTATCCTTGAATGCTTTAAGCACCTGATAGAAATCCTCTGTAGTGACAGGTTGCTTTAGCCCCAGCTCTTTGAGCCATTTCACATTGATTAGAAACTGATCGCGTATACCGGAATTGTTATCATCCATGCGGATAAAGGGCAGGCTATAAATTTTGCCGTCCTTCATCGTTGCCATTTTTTTAATATAGGGCTGGGTTTCCAACGCTTTTTTCCAGTTCGGAGAGTATTTGTCGATAAGATCGTTCAAGGGAAGGATTTCACCGGCAGCAGCCGCATCCAGAATTTGTTTATCCGTCGCCCCACTCATGATCAGATCGGGCAGCTCATTACTGGCAAACATCAGGTTGAATTTTTCTTTATTGCCCCCAAGGTTTGTAAAATTGATTTTGATATTGGTTTGCTTCTCCAGATCCTGAAAAAGCTTCATTTTGTTCCAATCTGCTTCGGTTCCTGACCGGGTAGTCGCATTTAAAGTGATGGTCTCCTTGACGATCGGCAGTCCCGTTTTATTCACATTAGCCGCGCTGGCAGATGCCTCTCCTTCACTTTGCTTATTGTCTACAGAATTGGAGCAGCCTATTGCCAGACCCGAAACTAAACTGGCCGTTATTACAAACGCAACACTCTTATTCATTCGTAGTCCCCCTCTTTAGATTCATTTCCATTAAATAGATTTCAATTCCATTCACTAGATCACACGGTTGGATTGCTCTTTAATGCTCTGAATTCCCTTAAGGTTGGACTTCCCATAGTATGGCAGCCTCTTGTAGCCTCTTGGCCATCCCCCCCTTCAAGTTTACTTCATTTAACCCTTGATAGCTCCAATCATGACGCCCTTCACAAAATACTTTTGGATAAACGGATATAGGATAAGTACAGGAATACTGGCAACGATAATGACCCCATATTTCATCATATTAGATGCCAAAGCGAGAATTTCGGCGTTCTCATCCTGCACCAGATCCTGATTCATCTGCGCTTGGATCAATATATCCCTTATGATAAGCTGCAGCGGATAGCGAGCCCGATCCTTCAAATAAATTAATCCGTTAAAAAATTCATTCCAATGCGCCACTGCATAAAAGAGGATCAGCACTGCAGAAATCGCTTTGGACAGTGGCAATACTATACTGACAAAAAAACGCACGTTCGTACACCCATCCATTACCCCCGCTTCCCACAAATCGTCTGGAATCGTAGTTTGAAAAAAGGTTCTGGCAATAATCAGATTCCAGACACTGACAGCTCCCGGAAGCACCATCACCCAAAAGCTGTTATAAAGCCCGAGTGACTTGATGAGCAGGTAGGTGGGAATCAAGCCTCCACTGAAAAACATCGTGAATGCAATATAGCCCATAAATACGTTACGCCCAATCAGATCTTTTCTTGAAAGCGCATACGCGGCAGTCAGCGTCATCGCCACATTGATGAATGTTCCCACAAACGTATACACAAGCGTGTTCCGGTAACCGATCCACAGGTCATGATGGGCAAAAATGCGGGAATAGCCATCGATGGTAATTCCTTTGGGCAGCAGCAGCACCTCGCCCAGACTGACGGCTGAAGGATTGCTGACAGACGCAATGACAATAAAATATAAGGGATAAGCAACAACAACCAAAACCAGAATTAACAGCACCGTTCCAACCATATCGAATATCCGGTCACCGCGTGTTTGAAAGACTGTATTCAATTTCCCGACTCCTTTCCTTTTACCATAAGCTGTTTTGTCCAAATGCCTTGGCCGTCCGATTCACGATAATTAGCAGCATAAAATTGATCACCGAGTTGAATAAGCCTACGGTAGCTGCAAAACTATATTGCGATGAAAGCAGCCCGACCTTATACACATAAGTCGAGATCACCTCCGAGGTCGCGAGATTTAATGCATTTTGCATCAAAAAGGTTTTTTCAAAGCCAACCGCCATAATGCTGCCCATATTCAAGATGAGTAAAATCATGATCGTAGGAGCAATGCCAGGTAAATCCACATGCCAGATTCGTCTCAGCTTCGACGCTCCGTCCACAATGGCAGCCTCATGCAACCCAGGATCGATTCCGGCCAAAGCAGCCAAGTAAATAATGGTTCCCCATCCCGCATTTTGCCAGACGCCTGACCACACATACACCGAGCGGAACCAATCCTCGTCCGCCATGAATAGAACGGGATCGCTGCCCAGTGATTTGATAATAACATTCACGATTCCCAACTGGGGTGATAACAATACAGACATCATGCCCACCAAAACTACAGTAGATATAAAGTGTGGCACATAGGTCATCGTCTGGACGGTTTTCTTCAATCGATGAAATTTCGCATAATTAAGTAAAATAGCCAAAATGATGGGCAGCGGAAACCCTGCGGCTAATTGGTAAATACTGAGTCCCAGTGTATTTTGAATAAGTGACCAAAATTGATCGGAACGAAAGAAGCGTTCAAAATGCTCAAAGCCCACCCATGGGCTTCCCAGAATACCCAGATGCGGCTTAAACTCCTTAAAGGCAATCGTCACCCCATACATAGGTATATAGGAGAAGATGAAAAAGTAAATCAATGTGGGCAGTAAAAATAAATACAATTGATAATTCCGCCATATCTTTGAAGCCAATTCAAAGTCACCCTTTCTTGAATGTACGCTCTCTCTCTTTAAGTAAGCGCTTTAATTTGATCTGACCTCATTCTCTCAGAGTCACTTCCAAGCGTAAATATGCCATAATCGAGCGATATGCCATATATGCAAATAAGCTTCATTCATATGCTGAATGAGGAACACAAAAGCAATATGCGTTATTGCAAGTCTATATGCGAAATATAAGGTAAACAAAAAGCCTATGCAGATAGCATAAGCCTTTTACTTGGCAATACCCGTTTTCCTGAAAGCTCCTGGGGTCGTACCCACGGTGTTCTTAAACTTGCGGACAAAGCTGGACACATCGGAATAGCCGATTTGCAATAGGATGGTGGTGAGTGGTTCGTCTGTTTGGACCAGCAGCTGCTTCGCCTTTTCTATTCTTAAATAGTTGATGTAATCGGAAATCGTGCTGTCTCGCATTGACTTGAACAAGTAAGACAGATGAGACTGGGACATGCCGAAATGGCTGGCCATCGCTTGAACGGAAAACTGGTTATTTGCATAATGGCTTTGAATATAAGCCGTAAGTTGATCATGAAGGTCTTGTGAATCGCTCTGCTCTCCATCCTTCATACGGCTGCATAGCTCGGTGATGATCGTTTGAACCATGGTCCAAAGCTCGTCGATCGTCTCAAATCCGGCAAGAGACATAATATCCGGATAGTCCTTTTTCAATTGAAAATGCTTCTTGTCGACAAGACAAATCGATTTGATAACGGTATTGATCATGTCAAAGCATAGGCATCTGGCTTCAAACAGCGGCATCCCGCTTGTGTTGATCAATTGGTACAGGCTTTCAAGCAATTTATTGATAATGTCCATATTGCCTTCTATCACTGATGTTTCCAAAGCCTTCATTTCCTGAACCGGATAATTATATTGAAGCGTGTGTTCGAGGCTAATATCACTGAAATAAATAACATTATTCCGGCCTTTAATCAAGCGATAATCTACCGCGGTTGACGCCTCAATATACGATTTACTGATCCAGCTAACCTGGCTATAGCTGTTACCTACACCAATCGTCGTCTGCAGACCGTAGGTCTCGTTCAACCAAGCATGCAGGTTGGAAAAATACAATTTCATCACATCTTGATCTTCAACCTCCGAATGAGCATATACGAAGATTAGGGTTCCATTTTTTTCACTCGTTTTCCCGTAGCCCTCTATTCCCTCCGGCAAATGCTGCTCAAGCAGTGTAATGAGCTTCATGCGGTCTGCTTGTTCATTGATTGCATGCTCTGCGAACAGGAAGATGGCCACGTGGCACAGCGAGTGGTTAAACACAAACCCTATTTCTTTTCCCTCCTCATTGCACTCCTCCATATTCGCGAAATTTCCTTGAAGCACATTCGATAATAAGAACTCTTTTACGGGCCAGTAATTATTTTGAACCTTATCGTACAGCTCGTCTTTCATCTTAAAAATATGATCAAACGTATAGTGAAGCACCTCAATCTCATTGTCATTGCTTAGCAGCCTGCCCGTTTTATTCTCGGCAAAAGCTTTAAGATTCCGCAGAGGGTTGTAATTCAATCTCATCGTGTAGGCGATCACGCCAGTTGCTGTAAGCAAAATAAAAAAGAAGGCCATAACAAATAGAAATTTCGTATCGTTTAACTGCTTCATCGCCTCTTGCTCGGGAAGAAGAATCATGTACTTCCAGCCTGTATTGGTAGACTTGAGAAAAGTGGTGAGCAGCTTCACCCCATCCCATTGCACCGAGCCGGAGACCTGATTCTGCCGAATCAACGCTTGCAGGTTATCCGATTTCGAATAACCCGAATTGCGGGACGAAGTAATAACCTGTAGGGACTCGTTGAGTAAAATGACATCACCGTTGCTGTATTTCAGCATATTGGTCAACGTATCTTCCTTAATCATGAAAAAGACTGTTACTTTGCTGACTCGCGATAAGCCGGGGCTTGGAACCAGATAGGTTATGATGGGCACTTCTTGCTGAAATATGGACACGATTTCTGCAGGCTTGGTCATATTCGGCTTATTTAAGGAACGCATATCCTGATAAAATTGCTCCCGGCTCCATGCTGAATAGTGAAAGTTTTGTAGAAATTCGGGAATGGAATAGGTGACAGAGGAGGAATATACCCGATCCAGTTCTTGATAATAGACGAATACCTCGTAGGGGAAATTATTGCCGGTAATATATTTTTTAAGCTCGGTTATGCCTTCCTTGGCATTAAGCGGGGTTTCGATTTTCATATTGTACGCAGTCAGTAACGGATTGCTATAAATTTGATAGGCAATTTTATTTAATTCAATCAATCGGTTGTCCAGGTTTTCCTGCAAATGCAATAGCATATTCTTGTTACTTACATTCAACTCGGTTTCCAGCACTTTGAAAAAGTTATAATAAATCAACAAACCAAATATTAACAACGGGATCAGAAGAATAATAATATAAGACACTAGGTATCGAAAAAAAAGCTTGGATTTATTGATTCGACTTTTCTGACCCAATAGTTGATTCAACATCTGCTTCAGAATAGGAGCCACCTCCTTGTGTCATTTCTACTGACTCTAAATTTCTACCTTTACTATAACCGATTTATATGACAAAAGCATTTAAATAGAATTGTCAACAACTTCTTCTTCTTTTCATTCTGCTTCAATACAGGACTTTGAGGTAGGGTCAAATAAATCTTGGAAATATCCTTCAATATCACATTTAATTTTACAGTTGTGGTGCAAGAATAAAAAAGACAGAAATTAGCCCATAAATTGTAATTACCTATGCCACAATACCAAATATTATATGGA
>NZ_JAOQIO010000005.1:0-77134 GCF_025567575.1 Paenibacillus baimaensis
TTAAATTAAATGCTAATTACATACAGTGATAACCGATAAACCTTGTCTATCAAGGTTTTTTTTGTTTTTTGGACAAGCTCAGAAATAAGAAAACTATTATAATAGTAGAAACACGGATAGGAATTCTTAATTACATACAAAAAATCCATATTCAAGTACCCTTTCAATATGGATAATAATAGGAAGAAATAGCGGATAGCGAGGAGTTATGAAAATGATATTAGAAAAAGTGGCTTATGGACAAAAATCAGTACTGAGACAGCTAATGGAGCTGTATAAATATGATTTTAGCGAGTATGAGCTTGATGATGTTAACGAGCAGGGATATTACGATTATCCATATTTGGATCATTACTGGACTGAGGACGGCAGGTATGCTTTTTTTATACGAGTTGATGGGAAGTTGGCTGGTTTCGCTTTGGTAAGAGCACTTAGAGTGGATACAGAAGGGAATACGATCTATTCGATAGCAGAGTTCTTTGTGATGAAGAAATTTAGAAGAATGGGAATAGGAAGCGAGGTGGCGATCAGCTTGTTTGACATGTTTCCGGGGATATGGAGGGTGGGGCAAATAGAAAATAATGCTTCATCGCAGCTATTTTGGCGAAAGGTTATTTCCGAGTATACAGATTATAATTACGAAGAAGGCAGACGTGATGATGGCGAAGGTCCTTTGCAGACCTTTAAATCAAATAGGTCGAACGGAGCTTGAGGCTGCTTAAAGAATAAGGTATTCGGATGTGAAGGATGGAGGTTTCTATGGCCAATATGAATCAATTGAACAATTCACTTGATACAATAGCTGTCGTTACAGGAGCGACACGTTTGCAAGGAATAGGTGCTGCAATTTGCAGCGCACTGGCGCAGGCGGGAATAGATATCTTTTTTACAACGTGGCCAGGCTATGATCGTACAATGCCTTGGGGAGTCCATGAAAATGAAGCATTTCAAATCCAGCAGCAAGTAAAGAGCTATGGAGTTCGCTGCAAATTTATAGAAATTGATCTATCTGAAGCAGACTCGTTCAGCCAAGTTCTGAATACGGTGGAGCAGGAGCTTGGAGCGCCATCGATTCTTGTTAATAATGCAGCATATTCGACTCGTGATGGCTACGAGCAGCTGACTCCCTCGATACTGGATGCACACTATTTTGTGAATATGCGAACAGCCTCCTTATTAAGTGTGGAGTTCGCACGCAGATTTGACAAAGGTACAGGCGGGAGAATCATAAACCTGACCTCAGGACAATCTCTTGGAGCTATGGAACAGGAGCTTGCCTACGCGATGACAAAAGGTGCAATAGAGGTACTAACCAAGACGCTAGCTGCTGAAGTAGCGGATAAAGGAATCACAGTTAATGCAGTCAACCCTGGGCCAACCGATACCGGCTGGATGACAGACTCTATCAAAGCTGAACTGCTGTCTCGATTCCCGAGAGGACGAATCGGAACACCTGTGGATGTTGCACGGCTTATCGCCTTCTTGGCAAGTAATGAAGCAGAATGGATTACCGGGCAGGTTATGCACTCGGAGGGTGGATACAAGCGTGGAGGCTGACTGGAAGCGCTGAGAGGTGGATACGGGCGCCAGAGGCAAGCTATTGAGTACTACGGCGTAATACGTGGTGGTTACAAGAGCACGAGGCTAGCTGCAGCCCGTTTGGATTGTTATAAGTTGTTGATAGCCTTAACACAGTTTTAATTCCAAATTTATGAATAATATCCTATAATCGTATTAAGGGTGTATTGGAATGCTGCTTGATGAGACGCATTCCTTTTTGCGCTATAAACACTTTGGAGCGAAGGGAGATGTGTGCATGCAATTAGTTACAGAGCGATTGATAATAAGAGAATTTAAGCAAGAAGACTGGGAAGCCGTGCATCTGTACGCCTCAAGTCCTCTGGTTGCCACACATATGATCTGGGGGCCCAATACAGAGGAGGATACCAAGGAGTTTGTGAGCAGAGTCATTGAGCAGCAGCAGGTGCAGCTGAGAAAAGATTTTGAAATGGCTGTCGTCCTGAAGGCGACGAATCAGATTATTGGGGGATGCGGTATTCACCTATCTGAACCGAAGCAGGGCGAGATTGGTTATTGCTTCAATCCGGAATTTTGGCGACAAGGCTTCGCAGCTGAAGCTGCTACGGCTATGCTAGACTTTGGATTTCAAGTTCATGGGTTACACCGAATCTACGCGACTTGTCGTCCTGACAACATCGGTTCAGCCAAGGTCATGCAGAAAATCGGAATGACTTATGAAGGGCGTCTGCGAGAACATATGCAGCATAAAGGTAAATGGCACGATTCCTTACTTCACTCCATATTGGAGCAAGAATTTAATCGTGAGGACAGTTCGCCAGAACAGGATGATCCCGATTTGTCTTGAAAAACGGTTGTAGCTGTAAGTGAACTTATATGACGGAGTGATCATTCATGAACATTGAGGTAAAAGAAGCGGATATCGATCAAGCTGATCTGATCCTGAGCACGATGCAGCAAGCTTTTCAGGAGTACGCAGGTAAGTTGAATCCGCCATCAGGGGCGCTTTCCGAAACAGCGGACGATATTATTAAAATCATACAGCAGGGTGGCGGTGCGGTGATAGCCTGGTCGGGTCAGACCGCTGTTGGATCGGCCCGTTATAAATTTAAAGATTCACACATGTACATAGGAAGAGTGTCCGTCTCACCTGCCTACAGAGGGAATGGGATTTGTAAAAAGCTGCTGAGCTTTATAGAGGAACAGGCTAGAGCCAAAGGTATATTGGAAACCAGGGTGGAGGTACGCTTATCGATACCAGGGAATATTGAATTGTATCAGAAGCTGAAATATGAAATAATCGATCACAAGTATTACCCGGAGCAAACGGATAGCTGGTATGTGATGAGTAAAAGGGAATAGACATGTTCTTTTTCTGTGCTTTAGAACAGGGGATAATGGATGATATTTTAGAAAAAAAATAATATTTTAATATTTTGCTTGCATTCGTATTTTATTCGTGATATTATACTTCTTGCGCACATGAAGCAGCGCAGAAATAACTGCTGGAATGCAGAATATAATTATATACCGCGCGCCCTTAGCTCAGCTGGATAGAGCGTTTGACTACGAATCAAAAGGCCGGGAGTTCGAATCTCTCAGGGCGCGCCACACACTTGCCGGTGTGGCGGAATGGCAGACGCGACGGACTCAAAATCCGTTTCTTGAGAGGGAGTGGGGGTTCGAGTCCCTTCACCGGCATCACAAAGAAGCTAAGAATCAATTTCAATTGATTCTTAGCTTCTTCTCTGTTCACCGACATATAGGCATAGGATATCGTAATCAAGCATCAATCAAGACCATTCGAGTAATGGTCTTGATTGGCTATGTTCGATTTCATAAACCTACATTTTTTCAATTATGGAGCTGATCTGTACTTTTTCCCCACGCTTCGCGCTTTCGATCGCACCGAACACCATTGCCATACTGTTCAGGTTATCCGAGCAATCCGTCTCTGCCTTGCGACCTTCGATGAGCGAGGTGAACATTTCCTCGAAGCAGCCCTCATGCCCCTCACGGCCTTCCCAGACTGCGGAAGGGTGAACTTGCATGTGTTCGTTCATAAAGGCTCCTTGAGCCGGTTCTACGGGTACGACTTCGGCATAGGGCCTATTTGTACCATCCCATATCAAGGTTCCTTTGGAGCCGACAATTCGCCACGCACTTTCCCAGGAGGTTGGGGCGCCTTCAGCACTCCATGAGCCATTATAGGAAAACACAGTGCCGTCCGACATTTCAAATATGCAAACTGCCGAAGCATTGCCTTTGTACCAGGAATAAGGCGGATTAAATTCATGGCAGTACACGGATACCGGGTTGGCACCGAGCAGAAAGCGAGCCTGGTCAAAGGTATGGATTGCCATATCGAGAATGAGCGGGTTGTCCATCGCTTCGCGAAAGCCGCCAAAGTGCGGTCCAAGGAAAAAGTCGGCTTTCATAAAGCCGGGTTGTCCGATGACGTTCTGCTCGATCATTCCACGCGCCTCGCGGATTTGTTTATTGTACCTGCGGTTCTGCATAACGATGTAGTTTTTATTATGTTGATTCACGAAGTTCTTCATCTCAACTGCATCCTGCATGGAGGCGGCCATCGGCTTCTCTCCGATCACATTGCAGCCGAGCGCTGTTGCTGTCATAACGACGCTTTTGTGAACCTCGGGTATCGTAACGTCCATCACCAGATTGGCTCCGGTGGAGCGAATGGCTTCCTCAAGACTGGTAAATCTTCCGCAGGTAAGACCGAGCTCATTCGCCATCGCTTCCGCGGCAGCTGGATAAATATCGACCAAAGCGACAATTTCAACGTCTTCTCTCGAGAGCGCATATTTGACCCAACGTTTGCCCATGTTGCCACAGCCGACCTGGACGGCCCTGAAGGGCTTATTAGCTTGGACAGCTTCCGACATATTACTTACCTCCTTGGATCGTCTCCAGCGGCTTGCTGTTGCCATAGACAGGCACTGGACGAGTGGTTGGCGCTGCCCACGATACGGCGTTGCGGATGACGCGGCGAATTTGTTCGTTATAATAAGTAGGATAGGTTTCGTGACCGGGACGGAAATAAAAGATTTTGCCTTGTCCACGATGGAACGTGCAGCCGCTGCGGAATACTTCCCCGCCCTCGAACCAGCTTGTAAAGATCAACTCGTCCGGCTGTGGAATGTCAAAGTGCTCGCCGTACATTTCCTCCTGCTCAAGCTCAATGTATTCACCAATGCCTTCAACAATCGGATGTCCGGGGGATACGACCCACAGCCGTTCCTTCTCGTCAGCCTCTCGCCACTTCAAATTGCATGAGGTACCCATCAGCTTCATGAAAATTTTGGAGAAATGTCCGGAGTGCAGCACGATTAAACCCATACCTTCACGTACACGTTTATGAACGCGGTCGACGATGACGTCAGCCACTTCACGGTGCGCTTTATGCCCCCACCAGATCAGAACGTCTGTACCGTTCAGCTTCTCTTCGGTTAACCCATGCTCTTCTTCATCCAAGGTAGCATAGCTGATCTCAAAAGCATCGCCGAGGCCTTCACCGATCGCGTGATGGATGCCTTGGGGGTAGACAGCCCGCACCTTTTCGTTATTTTGTTCATGACGGAATTCATTCCAGACGGTAACGCGCAGCTTTGCACTCATATTGAATACCTCCATTATATAATCAGGATATGTGCTTTCTTCTCAGATTATAGGCAAACGCTTACACAAAAGATAGACTGAAAACTGCCCGTTCCTTCTCCAAAAATGACCTTTTTGATTTTATCGAAAGATCCTGTGCTATACTCGACATATATAGATCTCAATCTATAAGAGGAAACAATCTTCTTAAGTGAAACCGATGAGGTGCATTCGTTTATGACTATCACAATGGATACGCGGCATGATCCCGTCAGGGAGGAACTCGTTATATATCAAAATCCATCCCTTTTTTTGAAGGTATGGGAGGTACAATCCGACAATCAGACAGTGGGGATTCCCGAGGTATGGCCTTGGCATTATCACAAAGAGGTTGAATTTCTAGCCATAACAGAAGGCCGTGCAGGTATACAAACGAAGGATGATTATCGTATCCAGGACTATGGTGATATTATGCTGTTCGGCTCCTCACAGCTGCACCGAATTCATAAAGCACTGCCAACCCCGCTAAGGTTCATTGTGCTTCAGGTCGACTTGCTGCAGCATTTTGACCAAAGCTCGCTGCCTTACTTGCACTGCTTTTCTGAGCTGACCCAGCCGCTGAGTACATTGAATTATATATTCAGAGAGCATCCTGAGGCTTGTGAAGAGGCTTTCTCACTTGTGAACGAGATATATAGGGAATCCCAATCGCAGCAGCGTGGCTACGAGCTGGCAATCGGTGCTGCGATTAAAAAGCTGCTGCTGCTTTTGCTGCGCTATGACTCCCGGATGCTGCTGCAGGGTGATACGGAGTTGGAGGTGGTCCGTTTGCGGCCTGCACTTGATTATGTGGAGCGGAATTTAGGTGAAAAAATTACAGTCGAAGAGGTTTGCAGCCTGCTTAATTTGAGCTACGCCTATTTTATCCGCTATTTTCGCACAACGATGGGACTGTCTTTTATCGAATTCGTTAACTACAAACGCGTCAAAAAAGCCGAACGGCTGCTGGCGACCCGTGATCTGAGCATTACGGAAATTGCCTGTGAGGTAGGGATCCCGAGCACGGCTCAATTTTATAAACTATTCAAACGGCACAATCATTGCTCACCTGGCGAATTCAAGGCACGAATGAGTGGTAAAACAGTCGGGAGCTAGAGCAATCCCATGAATGAGTCAGATTCTGCTCGAAAGCAGTGTTGAAGTGGATGGAATATACCGGACTTTTCTTTCGTTAGCAGCAACTATCCCCGCTTTTCCTTATTAAGTACGGCGGTAGAGCAGGACATTTCTTTTTGAGAAGCGATGTAAAAGTATTGTCCGTATTCTGCCTTTCCGAAGCCGTATATAATTCGACTTGAGCGCTCTGGTAGCATGTAGGAGCTGCGCATCGATAATCACAATGGGGAGGATTTTAACGGATGAAGCACAAGAATAAAAGGATGTATATGACGTTGACACTGATGTTAGCGCTTGCGACAGCTGCGGGTTGTTCGGGTCAGACGGAGACGAATAAGGTGGCCGGGACGGACAAAGGTTCAGCGCCATCAGGACAAAGCAAGGATGCAGATAAACCGTTATCTATCAAAATGTTTGCTGGATTGTATAATGAAGTACCGAATATGAATGATGATTATTGGTCGGAATGGCAAAAACGGACCAACTCCAAGCTCAACGTGGAATGGGTACCCTCTGGTGATTTGAACACAAAGCTCGATTTGCTGCTCGCTTCTGGTGATCTGCCCGAGGTCGTTGCTGTTCCCGATTTCAAGAAGGCAACCCTGCTCAGTGCGATCAAAAATGGCGCGTTTTGGGACCTCACCCCGTTTCTCGGTGATTTAAGTAAATACCCGAATATGAAAAACAATCTGGTTAAGGATGCTTTTAAATACAGAACGATAGATGGCAAAATTTACTCGCTGCCGGGATCACGTTCAAGAGTAGACCCAGGAATCAAAATCCGTAAGGACTGGCTCGATCAGTTGAAAATTCCGGTACCTACTACACTGGATGAATATGCGGACGCATTGAAAAAAATCATCGATGCCGACATTGACGGCAACGGCAAGAAGGACACACTTGGCCTGATCGGCCATGGAGTGATCGTGAGTGATGGGGATGCCTCGTTTGCTGCTGGATTTGGCGCATCGCAGCCTACCTACGATGCTGCTGGAGGCTTGATCTATACCAGCTTGAATCCGCAGTACACGGAGATGATCGCGTGGTTTCAGAAGCTCTACAAGGAGGGCATATTGTCCAAGGAATTTGCCGTCATGAAAACGACCCAAGCCGAGGAACTATTCCAGACGGGCCGCGCCGCTTCCTATCCAAGAAGTATTTGGTGGGATAAGCAGTGGGAAACCGCAATGGAAAAAGCCGGACAAAAAAATCCGCAGATTTTGAATTTGGCGCTTAAAGGTCCTAAAGGCATGGCGGTTGATCTATCTATAGGCGGCGGTGGAGGCTTCTTGATATCCAAGCAGGTACCGGAAGCCAAGGTATGGCAGCTTCTTGATTATTTTGAGAAGACGGCATCAGAAAGTATCACCGATTTTGCCTATTACGGTACAGAGGGTGTACATTATACGGTAGTCGATGGACAAAAGGTATTGAACGAGAAGGGGATTAAGGAAGTCAATACAACAAGTAAAGGAGTCGGAGTGCTTACCTATCAGAAATGGGGTAAGGTCATCAGCGCATCCGGAAGCAAGGCCTACAATGACGCCAAGATCAAGGAAGTAGCCAACTTTGATGAAATTGGTCAAGTGGACCCGTTCCGATTCCTGGTGTCCGATTCCTGGATCAATGTGTGGTCCAAATATGAGAGCGAGTGGAAATCGATGGTAACCAAGGTGATTGTCGGCCAGATTAGTATGGATGAATACAAGCAGTATGTCGATAAAATTAATAATCTTCCAGAAACGAAGCAAGCGTATCAGGAATTCGCCAAAAATTATAAAAGCTATTTAGGCAAGTAACAACCTCTGTTTGCCGGGGAGGCGTCTATGAAATACTGGATACAAAGGGGGCTTGCGCTGCTTGGCACCATGCTCCCCGGAACAAACTATTTAAGTCGTCTGGTCTGGTTGGGATGTATTTCGGTTTCGCTGCCCATTTTCCTGCTGGGCAGCGCTTATTTGCACGTGTCCGAGAACAAGCTGACCCAGCAGTTTCAGGAGGACAGCTACGCCTCGCTATTGCAGCTGAAGGAACGTATGGAAAATGTATTAACGCAAATCGAATATCAATCGCTGCAGCTATCGATTCAGCCCTCGATCAAAGCTGTTCTCGGTCAGCCTGACTTTGCCGAACATTATGTAGAGCAGTCAGAGATACTGGAAACACTGCTGGTGCAAAAGAATTCCGGCAGCTTGATTCATGAGGTTGTTTTCTATCAAAGCGCGAGCGATATTGCAATATCCAGCGGGTACGGAGCTGCGACTTTGGAGAACTCCCCGCAGCGTGACAATATCTTAAAAGTGCTGTCTATGGAGAATAAATCGGAATGGGTATATCTGCCTTCTTCCGCTCAGGATGGCTGTATTTCTTACGTACGTCGGCTTCCGGTAACGAATTACGGCAAACCGCAGGGTATTATGATTTTCCAGGTCAGAGAGGCGGAAATACGCAAGCTGCTGTTTAATTCCGGCTCCAGCCTGCGTACCCAGGATCTATTAGTTATGGATGGCAAAAATCATATTATGCTGCACTCATCCAATCATTTCTTGCTGGGCAAGCCTGCAAATACACAGCCGCTGCTAAACCGGGTCCTATCGGATGATAGCGATACCGACCGTTTTATTCAAACCGATGATCAAGGTGAGCGTCTGCTGACCGTTTTTTATCGAACGGCTCTCGGAAGAACTTATGTTTCACTGATGCCGGAGCGCGAAATGACAAGCCAACTGACGTGGCTTCGTTTGTTTATCGCCCTATCCGTGTTGATTTTTTTGCTTCTCGGTGTAGTATTGACGATTGTATTCTCCAAGATGGCATATAGCCCCATCGACAAGCTCCTTAAATATGGCGAACAGCTGCGGAATGTAGGTACAACGAGGACTCCCGGCATCAAAGGCAATGAAATCGAATTTATCCGCTCCTGCTTGACTTATTTGAGAGATCAGGCGGAATCCTTGGACAGCTATGTGAAAAAGATTCAGCCGGATTTACGCGATCAATTTCTACTGAATGTGTTAGGCAATACATTGGCAATCCGCAAAGATGCTTTAGATTCATCTTGTCGTACGTACGGGATTCCACAGGAAGGTATCTATGTGGTACTGGTTGTGATGGCGGAAAATTTGTTCAAGGAAAAAAGGTTTTTGCCTAATGAAGGCGCGATCATTGTGTTTGCTATCAAAAATGTGATGCTCGAATTGCTGGAGCACTGCGCCCCGGCGCAAGGATTTGTAGTAGAGAAGGATGAGAAGGAAGCTGTCGGCATTGTGCATTTTAACAGCAGTACTGACAAGGACGTAATTACACAAACGATTCAAGGGTATGCGGATCAAATCTGTGAGGCTTTGCAGACGTACTTGTCATTCAAGGTTTCGATTGGGGTTGGAGGGCAGCGTGAGAGCGTCGCCCTGCTGTCAGAATCCTATAATGAAGCTAAGCTTGCTCTGCAATACCGGTTAATTAGCGAAAGTCAGCATGTGCTCTATTACAACCGCTTAGCCGTTCCTAACGATAAGCTGAAAATTTTTAATTATCCAAAAAGCTTCGAGCTGGATATGGTTGAATTCTTGCTTCAGGGTGAGCTGTCAGCAGCCGAACAGACCTTGGTGCAATTCTCGCTGCGGGTGAGGGCATCAGATTCATATAACACAGCGATGCAGTGCTACCTGGTTTTGTTATCTTCAATCATTCAGTCATTGGAGGAAATGGGCTACGGTGTATTGGATAGTCTCGGTGACAACTTATTCGAGCAGCTCAAAGCCAGACAAACGTACCAAGAGGTTCATGAATGGTTTGTGGAGATCTTGTTTCCGATGCACCGACATATTACGGAAGAAATCAGGAATAATACGACGAAGCTTGCCGTACAAAGGGTATGCGCACATATTGAGGCTAACGAGGGCTTGCCTTCGTTGATTGAGTGCGCGGAGCTGGTCAATATGAGTCCGTCTTATTTGAGCCGTCTGTTCAAGCAGGAAGCAGGCATCTCCTTTATTGAATATCTGATGAAATACAAGGTGGAAAAGGCACGAAAGCTCTTGGAGATAACAGACCATAGTATAACGGAAATTGCCTCAATGGTCGGTTATTCGGAAAGGAACCTGAACAGGGCTTTTCAGAGGCATGTGGCGATGTCTCCCAAGCAGTATCGATTGTCAACGCGATGAGGTATCGTGGAGGCAGTTTATCGGAATATGTGCAAGAAAAGGAAAACCCGAGAGAGACAGCCGATTTCTTGAGCTGTCCCTTACGGGTTTGTTGATGTTGCTTAGGTTACTTTCACGTACTATGGCAGCTTTTTAATGTGCAACCGCATTATATGTCATAATCCATATCGAGCCGGATACAATCGTCACCAGAATAACAAGACCGAGTATCAAAGCCATCAAGTTGTAGCGTGGTTTCTGCTCTTCCTTGATGTGCATGAAGAAGATCATCTGTATCGCGAACTGCAGAACAGCGATCAATAGAATAATGACAAGCGTTGCGGTAGTGTTAAGCATATGGTTCATAACAAGCACGAGCGGAATGATGGTCAGCACAATGGATAAAATAAACCCGATTGTATAGGATTTTAATGATCCGCCATGTGCTTGATGCGGCTCAGCATTGTGATTATCCATTTACATCACCCCCATTAAATAGACGACTGTGAACACGAAGATCCACACAATATCAAGGAAATGCCAATATAAGCTGATGATCGTAACCTTACGCTTTGTCACATCGGTGATACCGCGGCGGCTGAGCTGGATCATGATGCCTATCATCCATACGAGTCCAAGCGATACGTGAAGACCATGCGTACCGACGAGCGTGAAGAAAGCAGATAGGAATGCGCTGGTGGAGATAGTCGCGCCCTCGTGCACCATGGTAATAAACTCGGATACTTCGAGCGTAATGAAGGATGCGCCAAGCAGTACTGTGACAGCCAGCCAACCGATCAAGGCCTTTTTATTGCCCTGATTCATGGCAAGAACGGCCAAGCCGCTGGTAAAGCTGCTCGTTAACAGGATGAAGGTCTCAGCGATGACACCAGGCATTTCGAATAGCTCATGAGCTGTAGGACCGCCGTTCGTATTCAATCTTAGCACCACATAGGTGGCAAATAAGGTGCCGAATAAAATACAATCCGTAATCAGAAACAGCCAGAAGCCGAAGGTCTTCATGGATTCCTGATCAGCATGACCATCATGATGCTGGTGGTCATGCTCGTGAGCGTGCCCATGTCCGCCGCTGTGTGCGGAGGACTTGTTGGTAATTGTCTGTGCCATTAATGGGACCCCCTTAATGCAGCTTCCGTTCGTTTAATCTCATCGACTGGAATATAGTAGTCGGTGTTGTAAGTGAAGGAGCGAACCAGCAAGCAGACAACGACGCCGATAAGTCCAGGAATAGCCATCCACATCCAGCTCCAGACAAACCCGAAGCCTGCAACGAACCAGCAGACCGACATGATGAATGGGATTGCAGAGTTTCTTGGCATATGAATCGGTTCGATCTCCGGTGCAGGAGTGGCAATACCGGCTGCGCGTTTATTTTTCTCTTCCAGCCATGGATCCAGAGTATCTGCCCGCGGAATGGTTGCAAAGTTATATAGCGGCGCCGGTGACGGAATGGACCATTCGAGCGTACGTCCGCCCCATGGATCGCCTGTTGTATCTTTTTGCATAAACTTGATACTGTGGGCAATTTGCCATACCTGGAAAATGAACGCAATCCCCATCAAGAAGCCGCCGACGGTGGAGATGACATTAAGCGGTTGCCAGCCCATATCAAAGTCATAGGCATTAAAGCGGCGTGTCATGCCCATCAAACCAAGTGCGTATTGCGGCATAAAGCAGACGTAGAACCCGATATTCCAGAACCAGAAGGCCCATTTACCGAGACCCTCATGCAGCTTGAAGCCGAACATCTTCGGCCACCAGTAGTATAACCCGGCAAAATATCCGAATACGACACCACCGATCAGCACCTGGTGGAAATGCGCAATCAGGAAGTAGCTGTTATGAAATTGAAAGTCAGCTGGTGCAACAGAGAGCAGCACGCCTGTCATCCCACCTACAATGAAGCAAGGGATGAAAGCTGCGGTCCACATCATCGGCGTAGAGAATGTGATTTTTCCTCGGAACAGCGTGAACAGCCAATTGAACACTTTAACACCGGTTGGTATGGCGATAATCATGGTCGTTATGGCAAAGAATATATTCACATTGGCACCGGAGCCCATCGTGAAGAAGTGATGCGCCCAAGTAAAGAAGGACATAATACTAATGGAAAACATCGCAAATACCATTGATTTATAGCCGAACAGCTTTTTCTTGGCAAACGTTGAAACAATTTCCGAGAATATACCGAATGCGGGCAGTATAACAATGTAAACCTCAGGGTGACCCCACATCCAGATTAAGTTGATGTACATCATCGGATTACCGCCGCCATCCAGCGTAAAGAAGTGAGCGCCGAGGAAGCGGTCCAAGAACAGCAAGGCAAGCGTAACGGTCAAGATCGGAAAGGCAAAAATAATAATAATGCAGGTTGTAAATACAGACCATGTGTACATGGGCATTTTCATTAACGTCATGCCGGGAGCGCGCATTCTCAGGATCGTTACGATAAAGTTAATGCCTGTCGCCAAGCTCCCGATCCCAGAGATTTGTATGCCCCATATATAAAAGTCTTGACCTACACTCGGACTACCCGATAGCTCCGAGAGCGGCGGATAAGCCAGCCAGCCTGCATCGGGGGAACCCCCTATAATGAAGGACAGGTTGAACAGCATCGCGCCAAAGAAGAAGAGCCAAAAGCTAAGCGAGTTCAGGAACGGAAAAGCGACATCGCGAGCACCGATTTGCAACGGTATCGCAATATTGAATAGACCGAACATGAGCGGCATTGCCATGAATAAAATCATAATGACGCCGTGCGTTGTGAAAATCTGGTTATAATGCTCAGCCTGCAGAAACTCAAGCTGCGGGAGTGCAAGCTGGGTACGCATGAGCAATGCGTCAACACCACCGCGGAACAACATCAGTAGCGAAGCGATGATATACATAATCCCTACTTTTTTATGGTCAACTGTAGTTAGCCATTCGGTCCAAAGCCACTTCCATTTTTTGAAAATCGTCAAGGCCAATACGATAGCCACCATTGAGATGGCGATGGAGACTTGAGCTCCAAGAATTAGCGGATCGCCCGTGACGAAAAATGTGGATGAAAATTGTTTGATTGAATCCAGCATGGTAGGTCTCCTTTCATTTCGTCGTTAATGACCCGAATGTCCAGTAGGGGTAGTTGCAGCTGCAGGAGCTGCCTTGCCTTGCGTAGTGCTGGTATCAATAGCCTTTGGCTGTTGTGAGCCGCCATGATGGTGGGCACTTCCGCCAACCGCATATTGCGTTACGATCCGCTCAAACAAGCCGGCAGGGAAGGAAGAGAAATATTGCACGTTAGCAGGTCCCGGTTCAGCAAGCTTGGTATAGCCGTCCATCGTAAGGGCAGGGGAAGCGTTTTTCGTTTTTTTCACCCAAGCGTCAAAAGCATCCTGGGAGGTAGCATCAACCTTGAACGTCATTTGGGCAAAATCACGACCGTTGAAGTTAGCGCCGCTGCCAAAATATTGACCAGGCTCGTCTGCTTGCAGGAACAGTGTCATGGCCATGCCGGACATCGTGTAGATTTGGCCGCCAAGCTGAGGAATCCAGAAAGAATTCATCGCCGTTGCCGAGGTCAATTCAAACTTGACCGGGACGCCTTGCGGTATTTGTAAATAATTCACAGTAGCTATGCCTTGCTCCGGATATTGAAACAGCCATTTCCAGTCCATTGATGTAACCTGTACCGTGATCGGCTTTTTATCGGATACGAGCGGTTTGGAGGGTTCAAGGGCATACGTGTATTTAGCGGTTACTAAACCCAAAATAATGATAATAATAATCGGTATACCCCACCAAATGATCTCCAGTTTGGTACTGTGCGCCCAGTCGGGTGCGTAGGCTGCTTTACTGCCCGCCCTTTCCCGGTATCGCCATAAGATGAATCCGCTCAACAGCAATACGGGAACGATAACGACAGAGCACAGCAGAGTTGAAATCCAGATCAAATCCTTTTGTGCCGCGCCGACAGGGCCTTTAGGATCGAGCACAATAAATTGTTCGCTGCATCCCGTGAGCAGGACGATCGACAAAATAAACAACAGTGGCATTAGAATGCGTAGGTTCGGCCTCAAGCTTTTCATCTCCTTTTTCAACTCTGAATCTCAATTCATTAAATCACTATCTATAACTTAGCAGAAATGAAAGCAGATAACTGCAGACTTAACAATACCGTCAATAATTTGTCTTTTCTTCGTAATACAAATGTCACCTGTTCGACATCTGTGGCGATTTGACCCTCATTATACAGCAAAAAAACCGCCTCGTTATCACGATGTGATTTCGAAGCGGTCGTTACAGCTTATGTGTACCCAACAAAACGCAACCTACGCAATCAATCCAGAAAACGAAGTTCGTTACCTTAGAATGGCTGCTTATTGTTATCGAGATGACGTTTGTGAACAAGTCCCATCGCGGTTCCGATAACGTAAATATGCACACTGCCTACAATAAAGCCAAGTCCGACCATAAGCCCGGTATTACGGTCATTGAATTGGTTCAAATTCATGAGGCAAAGAAGAACGCCGACGCCTAATGCAACCCAAGCGATCCAGGTCATTAAGGTGACCAGACGAGGGATTTCGTTATTCGAATGGGTCTTGTCAAGATCCGCATGATGTACTGAAGCTGTTTTGGTTGTCATAATGAACACCCCTAATCGTGTAAGTGCTTTCCTACATATAGTATACTACACTTTTTGGTATTTGTTCAAACATTATTCGCAATTCGATCAATAATTGGACATAAGTTGAGGTCCGTTTCAATAAAGTTGACTTGACATCGTTAATAATGAATGAAATATATAGTAAACCTAATTAAGACGAAATCTGACATATATGCTTTGTTATACTGACTGGGTAGTCTGGGAAGTTATGATGATGAATTCAATAGGAGGCTGTGTTTACAATGAAGGCTTTAAAGGGAAAGGTAGCTGTAGTGGCAGGTGGTACACGAGGCGCAGGTCGCGGGATTGCTGAGATGCTGGGGGAAGCAGGCGCTACTGTTTATGTGACAGGACGCAGTACAAGAGGGAATCTATCCGATATGGGAAGGCAGGAGACCATCGAGGAAACGGCAGAATTAGTTACGGCACATGGTGGTGTCGGGATTGCAGTAAGGGTAGACCACACGGTTGAGGCTGACGTAAAGGCGCTTTTTGAGCAGGTGCATTCGGAGCAGAATGGAGTACTCGATATCCTTGTTAATGATATATGGGGCGGCGAGCAACTGACGGAATGGGGGAAGCCATTCTGGGAGCATTCATTAAATAAGGGATTGCAAATGCAAATTCCTGCGGTTCATGCCCATATGGTGACAAGCTATTATGCTGCTCCTTTAATGGTTGCCAGGAACAAGGGGCTGATCATTGAAATCACCGATGGCTTTGATTATAGATATCGTGGAAATTTGTATTACAGTCTGGCGAAGATATCGGCGATCCATCTCGCACAGTCCATGGCGGCGGAGCTTAGTGAGCACCGTGTAGCTGCAGTTTCATTAACACCCGGTTTTTTGCGTTCGGAGGCGATGCTGGATTATTTTGGTGTGACGGAAGCGAATTGGCGTGATGCGGCGAAGACAGATCCACATTTTCTGATATCGGAAACACCTTATTTTGTAGGAAGGGCAGTTGCAGCATTGGCAGCAGATTCGAATGTGCTTGAAAAGTCAGGACAGATTCTGACCTCTTGGGACCTTTCAGATGTATATGGCTTTACGGATAGGGATGGATCACGTCCTCATTGGGGACGATATGCCGAGGAACAGGGCTTTTATAAATGACTTAATCATGGGATGACCCGAGCCGTGGCTTCGGGTTATTTGGATTGTATAAACCGACACCATTCGGCATAAGTTGTTATTGCAAGGGCGAAATGTATTATAATAGAAGAAGATTTTTACATTAGCTCATAGAATGGGAGGAATATATAAGCTATGAAGTACGAAATTCTGTATCAGGGTGCGTTTCCGTTGGTGAAAATTGAATTGGAAAAAGGAGAAAATGTAAAAGCAGAATCGGGGGCCATGGTATCCATGACACCTGATATTGAACTTAAAGGTACGGTGGACGGTGGATTGATGCGAGGACTTGGCAGAATGCTGAGCGGCGAAAAATTCTTTTTCCAGGAATTATCAGCTACACAGGGCAGAGGTGAGGTGCTCTTGGCGCCCGCGGCGGTTGGTGATGTACAAGCTATTGAGCTTGATGGATCCTATAAGCTGTACGTACAGAAGGATGGTTTTCTGGCCGGTACCAATGGCATTCAGGTTAACACGAAGATGCAGAATCTGATGAAAGGATTTTTATCCGGGGAAGGCTTTTTCATTGTTGAGATTAGCGGCAGCGGCACCGTATTCTTATCGTCCTACGGCGCTATCCATGCGGTTAATCTTGGACCTGGAGAAGAAAGGATTATCGATAACGGACATTTGGTTGCTTGGCCTGATTATATGAATTATACGATTGAAAAGGCATCCAAGGGATGGATATCCAGTATAACGAGCGGTGAGGCTGCTGTGTGCCGCTTTCGGGGTGAAGGCGTAGTGCTGATTCAGACCCGGAATCCGGCAGGCTTTGCTTCATGGATCAAGACATTTCTGCCTAAATAATCATGACACAGAAAAAGCAGTACCTCTGAGACCAAGTATTCAGAGATACTGCTTTTCTTATTTTATCCTCATCAATCACAGTCAGCTACTTCCAGGCCTCGCTAATCATGCGGATAGCAACAACAAAAAAAGTGATACGAAGCACCCACATCAACTTCTTGCTGCTCAACGCGTTGGCGATTTTGGCACCGAGCCATCCCCCAACCAGAGCACTCGGCGCAAGTCCCAGAACCATCCAGCCGTCGACTTCTCCCAAGCTTAGATGAGTGACGGTACCCATAATGGACGACAAAAAGATTACAAACATCGAGGTAGCCGTTGCCACATGCGGCGGATAACGAAATAAAATCATCATCGCCGGTACGAACAAGGAGCCACCGCCAATGCCGAACAAGCCGGAAATGATGCCAACAAGCAGTCCGATCGAAAGTGCGGGCAGCACTCCGTATCCATACGAGTGCACGAGTCCTTCTGCATCTGTGTACGTTCTTTGGATGGGCCATTTCAGACTTAGCGGCTTCAAACGGTCTTTAATGATCAGCAGGATCGCCATCACCAGCATGAAAATACCAAAGGCAAGCTGAAACGACTTGGCATCGACAAATTGAGTCATATAAGAGCCCAGCATCGCGCCCGGTCCGCACGTCAAGAAATAGAGCCAGCCACTGCGAAAGTCCACTTTACGCTGCTTATGGAAAGCCCACGTAGAGGAAAATGCCGTAAAAATCAGCACAGCCAAGGACGTCCCGACTGCTGTTGATACTGAAATTTCCTGTCCAACGAAATAAGGACCGAGGTAAATGAGAGCGGGAACAATGACGATGCCGCCCCCCAGACCGACGAGACTGCCAAGCGTCGCAGCTAGCAGTCCCACAACCGTATAAAATAAAAAGCTCATGCTTGTACCTTCCTTCGTAAATCAGCCATGTATGATCAGTATTTATCATAGTATCATACCTATAAGGAAGGTCAATGCATCAGCGCAGCCGTTATTTCAAATAAAGTCCACCGATCAGCGGTTTATTGGGCAAATAATGCACAGTACGGATAAAACGGACAGTTTTGGTTTTGGCTCTCATGACGATCGAGTGTGTCTCTGCGCGTTGATTGCCCATATACTGCACACCGCCAAGGAATTCTCCAGGTGTGATCCCGGTAGCCGCAAAAAATACATCCTCGCTTCCAACCATATCGTCCATGCTCAGCAGCTTGAAAGGATCGCCAATTCCCATACGTCGGCAGCGTTCCAACTCCTCATCATTGGCAGGCATCAAACGTCCCTGAAGCTCACCGTCAAGGCAGCGAAGCGCGGCGGCAGCTAATACACCCTCGGGTGCACCACCGGAACCGACATATAAATCGATACCGGATTCACTTAAGCAAGGAGCCATTGCGCCCGCCACATCTCCATCGCTTAACAATTTAATGCGCACACCGACGCGGCGGAGAGTTTGGATTTTATCTTGATGACGTTCGCGATCCAAAATCATTACCGTCAGATTACTGAGCGGCTTATCCAGGTATTGAGCAGCTTTCAACAGAGTGGTTTCCAATGGATCATCCAGATGCAGCTTGCCCGCCAATAATGGGCCTACAGCCAGCTTATCCATATACATATCAGGAGCGTGCAGGAGGCAGCCTTTATTGGCCATTGCAATAACAGACAACGCATTATTCAAGCCCTTGGCCACGGATTCAGTTCCTTCCAAGGGATCCACGGCGATATCGACTTCGGGACCTTGTCCGTTTCCTACCTTCTCGCCAATATAGAGCATAGGAGCCTCATCCATTTCACCTTCACCAATAACGACGGTACCTTGTACAGAAACAGAGTCGAACATCGCCCTCATAGCCGTAGTTGCAGCCCCGTCAGCTTCATTTTTGTTGCCACGTCCCATCCATTGTGCGGCTGATAATGCGGCCAATTCGGTAACCCTTACTATTTCCATCGCTAGCTCTCGTTCCATTCCTATTCCCCCAAACTCATATTTGAATAAATAAGTTGCAATATATCGTGGTTTCAGATTAATTATTACACATTATATATACATAATGTAACTGATAAATGTGAAAAAAACCATTTTTTTTGATAAAATCTTTATTATTAGCAGATAAATATTGTTTATAGGACGTATTTGTGTAAATCATTTCTGATTTTTGGTATACTTTATATCATATAGAAGGTTCCAGAAGTATAAAGTTCCGGGACAGGGAGGTCATGATTATCGAATTGTCAGCCCGTCAATTACATATTGTTGAACTGGTCAAGCAGCATTCGCCTATTACCGGAGAGCAGATTGCAGAGATGCTCGGGTTAAGTCGTCCGACGCTTCGTTCAGATTTGGCCCTGCTGGTGATGCTCGGGTTGGTCGATGCCAAGCCGAAGGTCGGCTATACGCCGGGTTCATCCATTTCCGCTGAGAATCAAGTGTCTCGTAGATTGCAATCCTTGAAAATAAAAGATATTCAGGCCGTACCTGTCGTAGTCAGAGAATCGGCATTGATTCATGATGCGGTTGTTGCGCTTTTCATGGAAAATGTCGGCAGTCTGATTGTAGTTGATGAAGAAAGCTGTTTATCTGGTATTATTTCACGTAAGGACTTGTTGAAATTCACACTTGGCAATCCTTCGGCTTCCACGATGCCTGTCAGTATGGTTATGACCAGGGAGCCCAATGTGATTCATGTACAGCCTGAAGACAATGTACTTGAAGCGGCGCGTAGGATGATCCATCATCAGGTGGACGGTTTGCCGGTAGTTGTACCCATCAAGCAGGATAACGCTCAGGGTCGTAATCGCTGGGAGGTCGTTGGCCGCATTACCAATACCATGATGACACAGCTGCTGGTAGAGCTTGCCTCGGAGTCTTGATAGTACGGTGAATTCACCGAATATCTAGAAGTAGCCGGTACAGTATGATGTGAGCAAAGGAGAACAGTGGATGACGGACGATCGGCATTATGAGATAACCATTTGCTCGGATTCGGTAGGTGAAACGGCCGAGGCGGTTGTAAAAGCGACTATGCGCCAATTCGATGCCCATCAGGTCACAACAAAACGGATTGGACATATCAAGCATGAGGATGAAATACGTGTAATCATGGAGGCTGCCGCCAAACGGGGAGGCTTTGTAGCTTATACGCTTGTGCAGCCGGAGCTGCGTGAAATGATGAAGGAAGAAGCCATCCGTCTGGGAGTCAGAGCCATCGATATTATGGGACCGATG
Source organism: Paenibacillus baimaensis (assembly GCF_025567575.1). Lineage (NCBI taxonomy): Bacteria > Bacillati > Bacillota > Bacilli > Caryophanales > Paenibacillaceae > Paenibacillus > Paenibacillus baimaensis. Next base: position 20,324 of record NZ_JAOQIO010000005.1, read on the forward strand.
ATGGAGGCGTTCATCGACACATTTAATGATTCGCCGAAGCGCAAGCCTGGGCTGCAGCATGAGATGGATGATGATTACTTTCGCCGTGTCGAGGCTATAGAATTTACTGTTAAATGCGATGATGGACGAGATACGAGCTCATTGCTAAAGGCAGATATTATATTGATTGGCGTATCACGAACCTCCAAGACACCACTCAGTATTTTTTTGGCACATAAGGGCCATAAGGTGACCAATTTACCGCTGGTTCCTGAGGTCAAGCCGCCGAAGGAACTGTTCATGCTCCACGGCAGGCGAATTATCGGATTAATCATGGATCCGGATAAGCTGCTCAAGATTCGTACCGAGCGACTAAAGGCTGTAGGGCTGCCTGATGGCGCCAAATATGCTGCGCTCGATCGTATTGTTGAGGAACTGGAGTATGCCCAAGTCATCATGAAGCAGCTTGGCTGTCCGGTCATTAATGTAACCGACAAGGCGATTGAGGAAACGGCAGGCATTATTCTGGGGTATATGTCTTAGGACTGCAATAAATATCGAATAACCAGTTTGGAGAGGAATGATACTTTTATGTTCAAAAAAATTGCTGCTGATGCGTTAGGGTTAAGCGATATTGGAAGCGTAATTAAACCAGCGGATTACGATAAGGTAGATGCTGACGATTACGTCATGAATGAGGACAACGAAAAAATTTATTTTCTGATCAAATCCAAGGCTGATGAGTACTGCTTCACCAATTTGGGGCTTATCCATCTGGATGGTACAAGTGCACTAAGCAAAAAACGGACGCTTCGTCGCTTTAATTACAGCCATCATCCCATTACGAACGTAGCTCTTGAAACAGCGGGAACTGTTGATCTCGATGTGGAAATTAAATTCACGATTGGCGCAGCGGTTTATTCCATTGATGTTCACAAGAAGCATATTGCCGAAGTCAAGGATTTGTATAAATCACTGCTCAAAATTGCGGAAATCTCCTATGATAACGAAACGACGCTGCAGTATGCAAAAGAAAGCGTTCATCTCGCATCAGCGACATTAAATCGTTCGGTCAAAGAGGGCGGTAATATCGTCGAGCAATTTAAGGAAATTACGGAGTCTGCTTTCTTCTGGATGGTGGAAACCCACAAGCAGTACAAGGTCAAGGATTATGGTCATATTTTCGAGCGTTATATTAATCAGTAATTTAGCTGAAATGATGAAGATAGATCAGATCACCAATCGAGCTCTGCACTCATATACGATTTTAATTTAGATAACATGAATAAAGCCCTGTCGAGCTCACAAAGTCGGCGGGGCTTTTGCCGTCTTTACAGGTTATGAAAGAAATGAGAGGTGATCAGGAGATTGTTAAGGAATACGTAATATTTGCAGGTGAAGGTTATGTTAAAATACAGTCATAGTATGTTTAGCTGGAACTGGCTTGTGTCTCATTGCTGTCACCCAAAAAGGAGGGCGTACGAGTCTATGGTGAAAATATTGGTCGCTGATGATGAGGAAAATATAACCGATGTGTGCGCCCGATACCTGCAGCGTGAGGGGTTTGACGTCGTATGCGCCAAGGATGGCGATGAAGCGCTACATATATGGGAAAGCGAGTCACCGGATTTTATCGTGCTGGACGTGATGATGCCGAAGAAAACGGGCTGGCAAGTATGTGAGGAAATCCGTAGCAGGAGCGATGTGCCGATTCTGATGCTTACAGCCAGAGGTGAAGAGCTGGACCGGCTCATGGGACTTACGATGGGCGCGGATGATTATATGACAAAGCCGTTCAGCCCCCGGGAGCTGGTGCTGCGTGTGAAAGCGATTCTAAGGCGTCTGAGGCCGATAGAACCAGCCAACGTCACAGCAGTCTCTTCTCCGGCTGGCAAATCAGGCTCGATCATTCATCGAATGGGTCTGGAAATCGATAGTTTGCGAAGGACAGTCAGGGTAGGCGGTAAGGAAGCGGAGCTAACTGTTAAGGAATTCGAGCTGCTTTGGTTGTTTGCCAACCATCCCGATCAGGTGTTTTCTCGCAATCAATTATTGAATACGATTTGGGACATTGATTATTTTGGAGATACGACAACGGTGACAGTTCATATCCGAAGGCTGCGGGAGAAGATTGAACAGAACCCTTCTACCCCTAAATACATCAAAACCGTTTGGGGTATCGGTTATAAGTTTGACGGAAAAGGGGGCGAGCCGGTATGAACCGGTTTATGGGCTCGGTGGGCCTGCGCACCTATTTGCTGTTAACGAGTCTGGTCAGTATTGCTGCCATCTTGATCAGCTTGTTTGTCAGCTACAGGAAGATGTTCTTGACGCTGGATGAGTTGATATGGCTTACTCTTGTAACTGTTGGCGCAGGAATCCTTTCCTTGATTGTACATCTGATCATGACGCGACCAATTGAGCGGGCCATTGATATGATCAGCAAGGAATCTCAGCAGATCGCGCAGGGAGATTTTCGTGGGGAGCTGCCGCTGATTGGACCTGTGGAGTTTCAGGCGATGGCCGTTCATTTTAATGAAATGAGCCGTCAATTGAATGAAAGCTTCCAGCAGCTGCGGTCCTCGGAGGCTTCGCGGCGAGAGCTTGTGGCCAATGTGTCCCATGATTTGCGTACGCCGCTGGCTTCGATTCAATCGTTTGTTGAGGCTCTGCAGGATGATTTAATAGAGGACCCTGATACGTATAAACGTTATCTGAGTACGATTCGTCTGGAAACCCAACGTCTGAGTGGTTTAATCAATGATTTATTTGATCTGTCGCGCAGGGAGGCAGGTGCGGAAAGCTTTGAGCCTGAGGCGTATCATCTGGATAATCTGATTGTCGAAACCTTGCAAAGCCATCTGCTGCAAATTGAGGATAAAGGAATCGAAGTGGAAGGACACATTCCTGAGGGGCTGCCGCCCGTTTCGATTATGCCTAATGAGATTAAACGGGTCGTTTCCAATTTGCTCCACAATGCGCTGCGTCATTCTCCTGAAGGGGGAAAGATTCGAATTTACGCGCAAATGCCAAAGGATGGGTTCGTATTGGTTACAGTGGAGGATCAAGGTGAGGGCATTGCCGAAGAGGAGCAGGTTCGGCTGTTTGAGCGCTTTTATCGGACGGATCATTCACGCAGCCGGGCGAGCGGAGGCTCAGGGCTTGGTCTGGCGATTACCAAATCGATCGTGGAAATTCACGGTGGCCAGGTTGGAGTAAGCAGTCAGCTTGGGAAAGGTAGTGAATTCTGGTTTACGGTACCTGTGGTCCAACGATAAGTAGATTGGTTTTGTGAGCATAATTTTCGTAATTTAGAAGATTGCATACAACCAAGAGCCCTGTTCTTTACGTATTCCTAATTAAAGACGACGAATCAGAAGGTTGCCAAATGAATGGTGTAAACAGGAAAGGCGGTGCGGAAATGGATAAATGGAGAGATTGGCTAAAGGAATCTTACGGCAAAAAATTATCAAGGCTGCACGCATGGAACGCTTGGGTCGTACTTTTGCTGGCTGTTACGGGTGTGGTGCTCTATGTCCCGACGATTCGTGGTGATTTGGGCGCACTTCGTGTAGTTCTGAAGCAGGCTCATATCGTGCTCGGTATCGCATCCATTGTTCTCATTGCCTTGTACCTGCCGTTGATTCCCAAGCATTGGAAGCAGCTCAAAACGAGATTAAAGCAGCGGTGGAATTTAGTGGTTGTGCTGTTTTTACTCATAGGTTGGGGGATTACAGGACTTATTCTGTGGCAGTTCCACAACCTGCCTCCGGTGTGGAGTAATGTTTCGCTGGTGCTGCATGACTTGTTCACTTGGGTCGGAATCCCATACGCCTTGTATCATTCCATTTCACGAAGCCGTTGGCTCAAAACGATGCGATCTGAGGAACAGAAGGCAGCCAGACAATTGTTGAAGGATAAACGGGAAACTGCGGGTGTGGCGGCAGCAGAAACGGGATCTGGTTCAGGAGAGATAGTGGCAGCAAGTGCTATGAGTCCACAAAAATTTGTGGAATTTTTGAAAAATGCACCGATCTCGCGGGCGACTTTTTTGCGTACCGTTATCGGGCTTCTGCTAGTATTCGGTGTAGGTCCTTATTTTTACCGTTGGATGAAGAGTGTTTCGGATACCGGGGGCGCTGAGCTGGACCAGATTTACGCGTCCGATGCCAATCAAATGCAGCCAAAGCCTATTGCACTTGCCGAATCGAGTCCTCCTATCGGAGGAGGTCTGAAAGGTGAGTTTCGTGTATATACGGTTACGGACATCCCGGCCTTTTCGAGCGATAGCTGGCAGTTTTCGATATCGGGTCTGGTGGATAAACCAATAACCTGGAACTGGGAACAGTTTATGCAGCTCAAGCGTAAGGTACAGGTGAGTGATTTTCATTGTGTGACCGGCTGGTCGGTGTATAAGGTAACCTGGGAAGGGATTCCGCTGTCGGAGCTGCTTCAGATGGCTGGAGTGAAGGGCGCAGCACGTTTTGCCAAAATGTATTCGGGCGACAAGGTATATACGGATTGTTTGTCATTGGAGCAGGTTAAAATGGAAGATGTCATGGTTGCGGTATTAATGGACGGTAAACCGATTCCGAATCAATTGGGAGGTCCTGTCCGGCTGATCGTCCCGAAAATGTATGCTTACAAATCGGTCAAATGGCTGCAGGCTGTCGAATTGATCGAAGAAGAGCATATCGGTTATTGGGAGGTTCGCGGCTACGATAATGATGCTTGGGTACCGGGGAGCAAGCTGTCTTAGACAGTTCGGCTCCTTTTGCCGTATGAGCTGCGATGTGGGATAGACGTTGTATCTAACCATTTCGGTAATTTCGTATAGCCTCCTCTGACTTTTTATTTTATAGTAGAAAGAAAAGAACTCGCGCAGGACAGCTGACAGGCGAGCGGGAGGCTTATGGACATGAAGCTGGTTTCATTAAATATCAGTATGCCGGTTACGGTCGATTATCAGGGGAAGCCTGTACAAACCGGAATTTTCAAAAATCCCGTAGATCAGGAGCTGCTGCTCTCCACGACCCAGCTGGAGGGAGATGGGCAGGCAGATCTGGTGAACCACGGTGGGGCCGATAAAGCGGTCTGCGTATATTGCGCCGAGCATTATATTTATTGGCAGGAAAAGCTACAACGGAAGCTTCCATATGGAGCGTTTGGAGAAAATTTTACAATCGAGGGATTGCTTGAATCTGATATCCATATCGGGGATACGTATGAAATTGGTACAGCTGTCGTCCAGCTTAGCCAGCCCCGGCAGCCGTGCTTTAAGCTTGCTGTTAAGCATGGAATCAAGGATCTCCCTGTACAGGTTCAGGAAACAGGCTATACCGGTTATTACTTTCGCGTCCTGCAAGAGGGACGTGTCTCAGCAGGGCAAACATTCCGTCTGGTCGAGAGACAGCCGCTTGCTATCACGGTTACTACTGCCAACCGTCTCAAATATGTCGACAAATCCGATACCACCGCTATTCGCCAATTACTATCTGTCGGTGCCCTGTCCGACAGCTGGCGAGCTTCTTTCGAAAAACGCTTAGAGAACCCCGAATAGGGTTGGTTGATTAATGAATTTAATAATCGAAACTAAGCGTGTCCCGTAAGGGACGAAAAGCGCCCCGAACACACACAGTCAATCAACTAACGAGTCAACCGCACCAAAGTAAGCGTGTCCCGTGAGGGACGAAAAGCGTGTATAAAAAACTAAAAAGTATGCGCCTCCGGAGAGGGAGTCCAGAGGGCAGCGCCCTCCCCAGCCCTCCCTTCCAGGGAGGGCTGGGGAGGGTACTGCACTTGGGGAGGGTGGCGAACTTGATCTCTGGAGTCATTTTAGCCGGTGGCAGCAACCGTCGGATGGGCGGCAGCATGAAAGCGCTCCTGCAGCTGGATGGCAAGCGATTCATCGAGCGGCAGCTGGAAGAGCTGAGCAAGCTGTGCAGTGAGATTATCATAGTAGCCAATCAACCGGAACTATTCGAGCCGTTTTTGTCCAATCAGCAAGTGGATGTACGGATCATAAGGGATCTGAACCCGGGAAAAGGTCCGCTTGCGGGTCTGCAGGCTGCAATGGCTAAGGCAAGGTATGATGAGTTATGGGTAGTTGCTTGTGATATGCCCTTTGCTTCGGCAGCCGCTGCTCAGCTGCTGCTGGAACTGAGGCGTGACAGGAATCGGGCGGAGTGCGAGATTGCGCTGCCGCTGATTGCGGGCAGATTGCAGCCGCTGCACGCGATCTATCATCGGTCCTGTAAGTCGATAATCGATCAGCTGCTGGATGAAGAGTGCTACCGGATGATGGCGTTAATTAAGCTTGCGAGCAGTGCGGTTGGTGAAGAGTCCTTGTTCGTGCAGCAAGAGATCCCGTTGAATTTTATTGTCAATGTCAATGAACCCGCTGACTTGGAAAAATTGCAGCTATAAGCAAGATAGATTGCGGGAACTTATGCATGATTTACTTTTTGATTGTAAAATGTGCGATAATAACGAGTAAGTATTTTTCGGAAATTAAACCCTTCCATATATATCAAGTCCATTCTACAATCTAAGGAAATGGGGTGAATGAATTGGCGGATATACTCCAGGATCGTTTTGGCCGTGTTCATGATTATTTGCGCATTTCCGTTACGGACCGCTGTAATCTGCGCTGTGTCTATTGTATGCCTGAGGAGGGCATGGAATTTGAGCCTGAGGACAAAATGCTCAGCTTTGATGAAATTTATGAGGTTGTGCGGGTTCTCGCTGGTCTTGGTGTGCGCAAGCTTAGAATTACGGGTGGAGAACCCATGGTCCGGAAAAATCTGGAGCAGCTAATCGCTCGCCTATCCGCGATTCCCGGAATTGAAGATATTGCTTTGACAACGAATGGTATATATTTCGCACAAAGAGCGGATAAACTGCGTGCAGCAGGATTAACGCGTATTAATATTAGCCTGGATTCACTACGTGCTGACCGATTCTCCTTAATTACAAGAGGCGGTGATATCCACCGCGTCATGGCTAGTATTGAAGCCGCTTATCGTGTAGGTCTGTATCCGATCAAGCTGAATGTAGTCCTGATGAAGGGCTTGAATGATGATGAAATTGATGATTTCCTGATGATGACTATGACCCGCGATGTACAGGTGCGGTTTATTGAATATATGCCGATAGGACATGATGATTCGAATTGGAAAAGCAAGTACGTTCCTTTAACGACTGTGATGGATAGATGTGTGGAAAGAGGATGGACGGCTTTACCCTCTGGTGAAGTGTATGGCAACGGGCCTTCGCAAAATTATCGAATTGACGGTGCGCTCGGGTCGTTTGGTTTAATTCATCCGATCAGTGACCACTTTTGCGAAACGTGCAACCGACTGCGGTTGACGGCGGATGGTAACATTAAGCCTTGTCTCTACTGGTCCGATGAGTTTAACGTGCGCTCCCGTATCGGCGACGATCTGGCATTGGCAGAGCTGTTTCTGAAGGCGCTTGATGTGAAGCCGGAGAGTCACGAAATGGCAAAAGCTCTGTTAAGTGAACAGCAAAGCCATAGTCCTACTTTACGCAGAATGTCGCAGATCGGAGGGTAATGGACACGGTGACAGGATATCGATTTCAGCGTAAGTTGGTCCAGGTGGAGGATGCGCAGCAAGTGGTTCTCCATTATGTGCGTCTGCAGGAGACGGAGGAAGTAGGGCTTGCCGAGAGTTTTGGACGGCGGTTAGCAGTTACGGTGACGGCCAACCATCCGGTTCCGCATTTTCGCCGATCCGGTGTAGATGGCTATGCGCTGCGCGCGGCGGATAGTATCGGATCGACCCCGGGTCAGCCCGTTAAATTAGCTGTTACCGAAATGATCCCTTGCGGAACGATGCCGTCTCTTCCCGTAGGGAAAGGACAAGCTGCGCGAATCATGACAGGTGCTGTCGTTCCTGAAGGTGCGGATGCGGTCATTATGATAGAAATGACGGACATTCTTGCTGATCAAGAGGTATGTATTCATAAGCAAATGGCCGAAGGTGATAATATAACCCCGATTGGACAAGAAGTAGTGCCAGGTGAGGTACTGCTGCAGCCGGGCAGAATCATTCGTTCGGGTGAGGCGGCAGTGCTGGCTACTTTTGGGTTTGATCGGGTACGTGTGTTTCGGAAGCCGCGTGTGGCGATATTTTCTACAGGCTCGGAGCTGCTGGAGGTTGGGCTGCCTCTAGAGCCGGGGAAAATTCGCAACAGCAACAGCTATATGCTGGCTGCCCAGGTGACGGAGACTGGCGGGGAGCCCGTCATAATGAGTGTTTTACCAGACGAGCCGGCAGAGGTGGAAAGGGCGCTGCTGGAGGCATTGGAGGATGTGGATCTGATCATCACGACAGGTGGCGTATCCGTAGGAGATAAGGATGTCCTGGTAGATGTATTCGAGCGTTGGGATGGTCAGTTGCTCTTTAACAAAATAGCCATGCGTCCGGGGAGTCCGACCTCAGTCGGATTTTGGAGAGGTAAGCTGCTGTTCGCTTTATCGGGAAATCCCGGTGCCAGCTTTGTAGGCTTTGAATTGTTCGTCCGTCCTTACATAAAAGGAATTCTGGGGTGCTCAGAACGGACGCATGCAGAGACAAAAGGATACTTGCAAGACGACTACGCCAAAGGCTCCGCCTATCCACGATATGTACGAGGTACGATGAAGTTGCAGGAAGGTCGGGTATGTGTCGAGCCTGCTGGCAAGGATAAATCGAGTATTATGAGATCAATCAAGGACGCCGACTGTCTGATTCATATACCTGCAGGCGGGCGTGGAGCCGAACGGGAAGAGCTGGTTAGGGTGCTTTTACTTAACGAAACCCATATATAAGTAAGAGTTTATATAATGTGAATATATTCCAAATGAAATCATTTGTGTTATTGAATATACTCAACCCCCATGCAGAGCGAACCCGCTCTGCATGGGGGTTTTGGTGTTTAATTTTCTAACGGAATGGGTTCTGGCTCGTACAGAGGACGATTTGAAAGAGCTGCCTCAATGCTCAAATTAGGCGCGTACTTGTCTTGTCTGATATACTATTCATAGATTGAACTTTAAAGTTCAATTCCGTACGGAGGGATTTAATTGATTGTAAGTACGAAGCTTCATATCCCCCACGTGCGTAAGGTCTTGGTGTCTAGGCCGAGGCTGATGCGCAAGCTTAATGAGGGGCTACAAGTCAAGCTAACGCTTGTTTCCGCGCAAGCTGGTTACGGGAAAACAACCATGTTAAGTGAATGGGTAAAGCAATGCGGCGCGCTTGTAGCGTGGGTTTCGCTGGATAAGCAGGACAATGACTGGGGTCAGTTCTGGAGTTGCGTCACAGCTTCCATTACGGAGAGAGTCTCAGGCTTTGGTCAAACGATAGAGCCTCTTCTTGAAAAAGGACCTTTGCTATCATTAAAGCCTGCAATTACGGCATTACTAAATGAGCTGAATCGATTAACCGATGAGTTGGTCATTATTCTCGACGATTATCATGTCATTGAAGTTCCTGACATTCACCATTCCATGATCTATCTACTTGAGCATTTACCTCCCCATATTCATCTGTTTATTGCAAGTCGCAGTGATTTGGCGATACCTACTGCGCGGCTTCTGGCAAAAGGTGAACTAAATCAAATCATGATGCATGATTTGCGGTTTCAACTGGATGAGGGGCATGCCTTTTTCAGTGACACGACCGATTTGTTACTAACCAAAGAACAAGTGACGGTGTTGTTCCATCAGACTGAAGGTTGGATCAGCGGCCTGCAGTTGGCGGCAATTTCTCTGAAGGGCAGCATGAATATAGGCGAGACCCTCCAACAATTCAGCGGCCACCAGCATCATATAGCTGATTATTTGCTGGAAGAAGTGTTCCTTCATCAATCGGAGTCTATGCGCGCTTTTTTATTGGAAACATCAATATTGAATCGGATGAATGGTTCCTTGTGCCAGGCTGCTACGGGTCAAGTGAACAGTCAAGAGCTTCTGGAGAGATTAGAGAAGCTGAACTTGTTTGTCATCCCTCTGGACAATCACAGGAATTGGTATCGCTATCATCAGTTACTTTCCGATTTTTTGCAGCAAATGCTGTTTAGAACCGATCCGGACAAATGGATGCAAGCGCATATTCGTGCGGCGAATTGGCTGGAGAAGCATGGTTTTGACGAAGAAGCGGTGGAGCATTATGTAGAGGGAAAACAAACCGAGGATGCTGTTCGGTTGATTGAGAAAAAGCTGCCTACGTTCGTGCAATCCAAAAGTGTGCTGCTGATCCGATGGGTATCTGTTTTGCCGGAAAACTCCTTTGTGGAGAAGCCGATGATCGAACTGTTCTATATATCCGTATTGCTGGGCGTAGGGGAATGGAAGGCAGCTTTCAGTAGAGTGGAGAAAGCCGCAAGCCGCTTTCAAGCGCAGGAAGGGAACTGGCCTGATGCAGAATGGAAGCAGGCTATGGGCAATATTTACTTTTTTTTGGCGGTTACTTCTTATCTTCAGAAGGATTTGGAGCGAACGTCGGACTACTTCGAATTGGTAGAACAATATATGCCGGAAGGTAGCTTTTTTCAGACGGTGGGGCGTAACCGATATCAAGGCCATGATTCGTTCGATGATCAGTTGGCGCTTATTAACGATTTACATGCAGCGGATGTCTTCCTGTTGAAGTGGATTGCAATCTGGAAAGACAAGCGAGAATATCCGTTCATCGGATTCTTGTATGCCTCTTATAGCAAATTGCTGTATGAGTGGAATCGGTTGGATGAGGCTGAGTTTTATGTAAATGAGGCACTTGGACGAGAGGACATACAGCCATTTGCGCGGATTTTGATGCAAAATGCCATTAGTGCTTCGCGGATTCAGCAAGCCAAAGGCAATCTAAACCGGGCATCCGAGCTGTTGGAACAGTTGAAGTCGCAGATTGACTCACCCGATGTTGAATTATTTAGGTTGAAAATCGCAGCGGAACAAGCTTGTCTATCCGTGAAGAAAGGCTCGCAACAAGATGCGCTTGATTGGTTGCAAAGGTGTGGTCTGGCGCATACGGACGAGGTTTCGCTGAATCGTATGGAAGAGCATTTGGCGTTGGCTAGAGTACTTGCAGTGTGCGAACGGATGGATGAAGCGCTGTATCTGTTAGAGCGATTGGAGCATTTGTTAGCCAGGGAAGATCGTCTCCGGGATCGAATCAAGGTGTTGATTATGCAAGGTGTGGCGCTTTATAGGTTAGGTCAGAAAGAGGCTGCACTCGTTCAGTTGGAGACAGCCTTACTCTTAGCAGAACCAGAGGGGTACATTCGCAGCTTTATGGACGAAGGCGCTGTGATGACAGAGTTGTTATCCGCTTATATGAAGGTGCAGCTAGACGCTCGCATCAAAAGTTCCCCCTCCGTTTCATTAGCGTACGTAGGGCAGCTGCTTCAAGCTCTACATGTCACTTCGAAAGAGGAACTCTCTCTTAAAGAGATACTAACCGAGCGGGAAGCCAGGATATTCATATTGATCACCCATGGAAAGTCGAACAAGGAAATCGCCAATCGTCTGAATATCTCGGGTGAAACGGTAAAGTCGCATATTAAAAACATATACAGAAAGCTTGGTGTCAACAATCGAGCGCAAGCGTTGGAGCGTGCCAAAGAAATAATGACACTGGCATGAAGGGAATCCTTGGTATCCCCCATTTCTTCTGTGTGCTACCTCTCTTTCTGTATTCTTCTCCCCCGTATTTCGGGGGATTTTTTTTGGCCAAATTAGCCTTAAAGTTAGAAAAGGAGCGACATAAGTTGACATCAAGCAACGGGAGTTTCGACTTTTACTGCGAACTTTCATCAAGTTCAGTAGATATTGAGGGGAAAGAAACATGACGACCATCAGGAATCAAATTAAAGGAAAGCGGGATAAGACGAAATGGTACATGCTGAGCTTGGCGCTATTCATTTTAATAGGTGCAGGGTTGTTTGCCAACCCGGTACAAGCAACAGAACAATGGAGTCAATATGGTAAGCCAGAAGCGGTTTCAAGTGAAGAACCAGGAGGATTTTCCAATCCTGGCGGTGTGGCGATAGACAGCAGCGGAAATGTGTTACGCTGACCTCCACGGATGGAAAACTAACGCTTCCGGTTGGTAAAAAAGGTAATGTCAGCTTGGAAAATGGGATTACGATCGTTATTCCTGCCGATGCAACGGACAAAGTCTGCTCATGAATCAACGCGTTCTAGTCAGTCCGATCTTTGAGCTTATGAAAAACTTCCCGGACAATTTCAATAAACCGGTAACGCTAATCTTAGCTTTTGATCCTGTAATTGTACAGATCAATCAAAGGGTATAACCTTACGGATATTACTGGGCATTGGGCCGAGTCCAACATAAAGCAAGCGGTAAGCGGTGCTATCGTGACGGGATATCCGGACGGAACGTTTAAGCTGAATCACACCGTGACGAGAGCAGAATTTGCCGTGATGCTGATGAACACAATGAAGCTGCCAGGAGAAGGAACGAAGCTGAGCTTCGTAGATACAGCGAAGATCGGAACCTGGGCGCAGAAAGCGGTCGCGCAGGCAGTACAAGCAGGGATTATCAATGGCTATGAGGACAAAAGCTTCCGTCCAGATGCAGAAATAACACGTGCGGAGATGGCAGTCATACTTGCGAATGCTCTGGGTCAGCATAGTGAATCCAATGTCGCAACAGGCTTTGCAGATTACAAGAGCATTCCAGCGTGGGCGAAGGACGGTATTGCTTACGTGAAGAAAGCAGGCATTATGCAAGGGAAAGGTGCTAACGAGTTCGCTCCTCAAGACCACGCTACAAGGGCAGAGGCTGTAACCGTTCTGCTCAATATGCTGGCAACAAAGAGCAAGTAAGGTACAAATCATCGCTAAACAAGCTTAGAAGGTGCATGTGGACTTTCTAGGCTTGTTTTTTGATTCAATCCGGATTCATTGAATAATTTTATTGTGCTTGTTTCTGCTCTTCAAAGTCTTCCTCCGTAGTCTGCTTGGTCAAAAAAGCACCGCCGATCAGAAAAGCACCGCTGACGTAGAAGACGGAAACGACACCTGCCCATGTACCGAGCAGCCCGAACATCATGGGAGCTATCAGCTGCGACAGGCGGTTAATGGCAAGACGCAGACCCAGCACCTCTCCGGTTCGATCCTTTGGCGAAGCATTATAGGTAGTCGTCATGGATAGAGGCTGCCCACAACCGAGCCCAGCCCCCATAAACGCGCTGAGCACCCCAAATAAGATTGCATTACTGGACAAGGGTACTAACAGGAAGGACAATCCTGCGACCAATATTGAGCCGAGCAGCACACGACCACGTCCAAACTTGCCGCTCAATCGGGTTAACGAAAAGCGGACGATAACCATGGTTAATCCTTGTATCGTAATAATCCAGCCAATATCTGTGGCTGACAAGCCCATTTGACTAGCGAACAGCGGAAAGTAGGCGACAAATATATCTCTTGAATAGAGTACGAGAGCACTGGAAGCGAGCGCCTTACGCAGCAGGGGAATTTTGAGCAATTGAAACGAGGAGCCTGTTTTCTCTGTACCGGCTTTTTTCTTGCGTTCTGCATGAGGAATCAGGAAAGATAAGCAAATAGGTAAGACCCCGATGCAGGCCGCAACGAAGTAAGCGAAAGGATAGGATACCAGCTCGGCCAAATATCCGCCCAGAACAGGGCCGATCAAGCCACCTGAGGCGATAGCCGTGCTGTATAAGCCGAATTGATGATCGCGGTTTTCTTTGGTGGATATGTTTCCGATTACATTTTGCAGAGAAATGACGCCAAAAATTTGGGATACTCCGATAATCGCCTGAGATACATAAAGCGACCAGAGGTGAGGAAACAGGAAAGGTAAAGCGACACCGACGGTCAGGCCGATCATGCCAAATATGACGGGTAGACGATCTCCGATGAAGTCCGTTATTTTTCCAATATGAATCGCCAATACGAATGGGAAAAAAGCGAATGCTGCTGTCAGCATGCCGATCTGCCAGGTGCTGGCTCCTAACTGCAAGGCATATAGGGACATGATGGGCCGAGTGCTGAACAGCATGACTTGAAAGCTGAGTGCGATAAGGATGACAATCCGAAGGGACATGACTAAATACCTGCCTTCATTAGGAATCATACGGGATAAGGTGAATGATAGAAACGTTAGTAATTATTAGCGACATTAAAGACTTCGCTATCCCAAGAGGACGGCGAAGCCTTTGGTGTCATGCATGGGGATAGAAATGACCTTCTAAGCTCATCATTACATAGATTCAGTTGTAAACAAGGAGACAGAAACGACAAACAACCTCCTATATTGATTTTGGAGGCAGGAAATGTTAGAATAAGAAATAGTCTGAAATTAAAATAATCCGAACATGAATATCTTTATCTGAGTATAACATAAATACTAATGCATTGTCAATGATATTCCTGAATAACCTTACCTAACTCACTATTTTTGAAAGAGGGCGGCTTGAATGAGCATGACAGAACAGCAATGGAATGAGGAGCAACAGCGTGTTAATAACGTTGTTGGCTTGATGGAACAGCAAATCGGGCAGCTGGAAGGAGAGGTCGGTGAGGTTAGGGGCGAGGTTGTAGATATCCGTGCTCATTTCTGGGATGATGTCACGGTCAATATGGGTACGGCCGAGGATGCAGCCGAGACCTTATCCAACCTTAAACAGCAGGTTGAGATGCTGTCGGAACGGGAACGCACCCACCGTCTGGCTTATTCTGCGCTGAAGAAGCTGAATCGTATGGTCAAGTCGCCGTACTTTGGCCGAATTGATTTCAAGGAAACGGGCACGCAACAAACAGAGAAGATTTATCTCGGTATTGCGTCCTTTATGGACGAGAAGGACGATACCTTTCTCGTCTATGATTGGCGTGCGCCAGTCTCCAGCCTTTATTACGACTACCCGCCGGGCCCGTCCGCCTATGAAACTCCCGGAGGCTCCATTGAAGGAGAGATGCTGCTCAAAAGGCAGTATGTCATACGTGAAGGCGATATTCGGCTGATGTTCGATACCGGTGTTACAATCGGTGACGAGCTGCTTCAGCAGGTGCTGAGCCGCAGCTCAGATGCGCAAATGAAGAGCATTGTCGCCACGATCCAAAAGGAGCAAAATCAGATCATCCGTAATGATCGCAGCCGTATGCTGATTGTTCAGGGGGCCGCAGGCAGCGGCAAAACGTCATCGGCGCTACAGCGGGTGGCTTATCTGTTATACAAAAATCGCGAAACGCTGCAGGCTGATCAGATGCTGCTGTTCTCCCCGAACCCGATGTTCAACAGCTATGTATCGACCGTGCTACCTGAGCTTGGCGAGGAAAATATGCTGCAAACGACATTCCAGCAATATTTAGAAAGCCGAATCGGCCGTGACTTTCAGCTCGAGGATCCTTTTATCCAGATCGAATACGTATTAAGTGCGCCAGAGGATGTGGAGTATGCGGCCAGAAACAGCGGTATCCGCTACAAGTCGTCCGTGGACTATTTGATGGTCATGGATGCGTATAAAACCTGGCTGGAGCAGCAGGGGATGAACTTTATTTCCATTCGTTTTAAAGGTCGTGAGGTTGTATCCTCGCGCCGAATCAAGGAACGATTTTACAGCTTTGATTCCTCCATTCGTTTGGCTAACCGGGTAGTGCTGCTGCGCGATTGGCTGCTGAAGGAAATCAGTGCATTTGAGAAGCTGGAGCGGAGTATGCCTTGGGTGGAAGAAGAGATTGAGCTACTCGATGTCGATGATTACCGGCGCGCCTATAAAGAGCAGCAGCGTATTCAGAAGGACAAAGGCACGACGTTCGATGACTTTGATGTGGAAAAAAGCTATCTGGCCCGCATGGTTGTCCACGAGCGGTTAAAGCCGCTGCGGCGGCGTGTTAAGCAGCTGCGCTTTGTGAATGTACGAGCGCTGTATCGGCAGTTATTTGATAAGGAAGGACTGCTGGCGAGCTTGTCGGGAGAAGCCGGTGTACCGGAGTATTGGCCTGAAATCAGTCGTCAGACGATTCAGCGGCTGGAGCAGTCAGAGCTTGCTTATGAGGATGTAACACCATATCTGTATTTGCTGGAGCTCGTTCAGGGCTTTCAGACGAATACGAGCATCCGGCATGTCATTATCGATGAAGCTCAAGACTATTCGCCGTTCCAGCTTCATTTTCTCAAACGATTGTTCCCTCGCTGCCGTATGACCGCTTTAGGTGATGTGAATCAGGGGATTTATGCCCATGCTTCTTCTTTGGGCGAGCATGATCCGATTGCCCGGTTATACGGTGCCGAACAAACCGAATTGATTCGGTTAATGCGCAGCTACCGTTCTACACGTGAGATTGTTGAATTCACAAGAGGGATGGTGCCCGGCGGTGAAGATATCGTGCCCTTTAATCGTAGCGGAGAGAAACCGAAGGTTATTGTGGCTTCGGGGCTGGAATTGCTGCATGACCGTATGAAAGCTGATTTGCAGGCGCTTATTGCAGACCAATATGAATCGATAGCCGTGATTTGCAAAACAGCGAACGAGAGTGCAGAAGTATATGAAGCGATGCGTGAACATCTCCCGCTGCGTCTGATCACGAAGCAAACGCCGTCTTTTGAAAAAGGTGTGCTCATTATTCCTTCTTATTTAGCCAAGGGTGTGGAGTTTGATGCGGTTATTATTTATAATGGCTCCCGTGAGCGGTATAGTCGTGAGAATGAGCGCAAGCTGTTCTATACGGCATGCACCCGTGCGATGCACCTGCTGTATATATATTCCTTAGGTCAGCCCAGTCCGTTTATTACTTCGCAGGCAGATAATACTTATCTGTGTACGAATGGCTAGGTGATATATCATAGTCTTATGATTGGTATTGTCTTTGCTGTTTACGATGGTTCTTGAACAGAATTCTAACAATGCGTCAGGGTGTTTTTCGAATTAGTGGAAAGCACCCTTTTGGCGTATGATTATTTCGGTTACCCATAAGGTATTGCGTTGCGGAATGGATGCGAAATGTTCGTCATTATAGCTGACATATCATGGAATTCATTCTTGAACTGGGTTACAATGGCACGAGAGAGAACATCGTCGATTTTTCCTTATACCTGTTGCATACCTGCTAAGGCTCATGGGGATTTCTTCTGCGTGCAGAAAAATTTGGTCATGTGAATCCAGAGAGAGTTTATTTGCGAATAGAAGTATAAGAGGGAGAGTCGCCTGAAAGGAGATCCTTCATGAACGGTTTAATGCCCGACCAAGAGCTAATGAAGCGAATTTCAGCTAAAGATGAAGAGGCTTTAAAGCAGCTGTATGATCATTATGAAAAACCAATCTATTCATTCGCCTATCGTATGGTAAGAGATGCTATGATGTCCGAGGAAATTGTACAGGAGCTGTTTCTGCGGATCTGGCAAACAGCCGAGCGCTTTGATGGCGCACAGGGCAAGCTGACGAGCTGGATGTTCACGTTGACACGCAATATTACGATTGATCTATTGAGGAAAAAAAGAAGCCGTACACCGCATTCTATGGCTGAGCCTGATCAGCTGCAATTTGTTGCGGATGAACGGATGAATACAGAGTTGAATGTAGAAAAGAAGTGGGTCGGTGAGCAGGTGAAGGCCGCTTTGGATGATTTGAACGAGGATCAGAAAAAAGTCGTCGAATGGATTTACTATCAGGGATATACGCATCAGGAGGTATCGGATATGTACGCCATCCCTTTGGGGACCGTTAAAAGTCGTGTTCGGTTAGCCATGAAACAGCTTCAGCGGCGTCTATCCGATGGGGGAAGGAGGGAGTTCAGCAATGAGTAACCAACGAACAGATCTGATGTGTGAGCTGGTAGAGCTGTACGCTTTGGATGGCTTAACGAAAGAGGAAGCAGCACAGTTCAAGAAGCATCTGAAAACTTGTGCCGTATGTCGTAATCAATTAATTGAGCAGCAGCTAGTTGTTGATTTACTGCCAACTGCTTCAGAACCGATAGAAGTTCCGCAAGGGATGCGCGAACGAGTTCTGGATCATGTATTTAATAGTACGGCAGCTAGCCATCCGGCTCGGGATGTGGTGATTCGGTCTGTCTCTGAGCTGGACGCGATATCTGGTTCGGGAACCGCTTTGAAAACCATACGGGCAAGCCGTTCAACTCAGGCCGCTGAAGAACAGCAAGCGATGGACGATTCGTCCAGGGTTACGGAGCTCAGCCGCATATCCAGTCAAGGCAAAGCAGACCAAAGGCTTCGTTACTGGAGGCTGGCCAGCCTCGGGCTCTCAGCAGCTGTAATCGGACTCGGGCTGTATGCCTATTCACTTAAAGGCAGTATGGGTGGGCTGCAGGCGGATTTGGTTGCCATACAAGAGACGGTCAACGGGCTGCAAACCGAACTGGTTGGACTGAACAGCAAGCTGGCTGCTGCGAGTAAGCCTGCAGCGGGTATGCAGGTTAATAAAATCGTCACTTTGAATCCAGCAGCGGAAAATATTGTATCCAAAGGTCTAGCCTCCATTGTCATCGATAGTAAAGGAACACACCTGATCGTACAGGCCGATGATTTACCTGAAGTGAAGCAGCAGGAGGCTTTTCAGGTCTGGCTCATTAAAGATAATCAGCCCGTGAGCGCAGGAACGTTCTCCCCTCAAGAGGGCAAAGGCGTCGTATATTTTACTTTTGAACCGAAGGACTACGATACGGTCGCGATTACTCTCGAACCGGATGCCAACGGTGAAAAGCCGAGAGGATCCATCGTGCTTGCAGGTGGTTTAAAAAGCTAGTCTTCACTAGTATAATAAATGTAAGGTTATGGAATGGGAGGAAATAAGGATGAGTACATTGGACATTCGTCAAATCCATAAGGAGCATGCTGCGGATAGTATCGCTTTATCCGAGTTCGCTTTTCAGATGGTGCTAACACCGCAGCAGCGGGAGGAACGATTTGCGTTCTTCAATGAACAGGAATCATGGGGTGCTTATGTGGATGGCAAGCTGGCAGCCCGCTTGTCGATTCTTGAGCTGCATACGTGGCTTCATGGCAAGCGCTTTGAAATGGGGGGGATTGCTGGAGTAGCAACATGGCCTGAATATCGCCGCGGCGGCCTGGTTACGGGGCTGCTGCATAACGCACTGCGTGTCATGAAGGAGCAAGGGCAAATCTTATCTTTCCTGCATCCGTTCCAATTCGCCTTTTATCGTAAATTTGGTTGGGAAACCTACACAGATTATATGAAGTATGAGATCCCTACTGCCATGCTGCCGAAGCTTCCTCTGCAGACGGGTAGCATCGTTCGTGTGGATGAGCAGATCCCTTTATTAAACGGGATTTATCGCAGTTATGCAGTTCGTTACAACGGTACGCTGGATCGGGATGAGCAGTGGTGGAAGCGACGCATTTTTGCATCCAAAAAAGGAACAGCAGCCGTTTATCGAGACGTTGCTGGCGTACCGGGTGGGTATGTATTTTATGATGTTAAGGATAACATTTGCAAAATTCATGAGATGATCGCTTTGAATTATGAAGCGGAGCAGGCATTGTGGAAGTTCATAGCAGATCATGATTCCATGATGGATAAGGTTACGCTGCAGGCACCTGCTGATAATCGTCTATCGTTTTTACTGGACAATCCACGGATCAAGCAGGAGCTGGTGCCTTATTTTATGGCACGAATTGTTGATGTCGTTAGTTTTCTGGAGCAGTTTCCGTTTGCGGTGGCAGATGATCTGTTGGGAACGGGAATGAGAGAAAGTGAGCTGACGCTGCACATCCGTGATCGCCATGCTGAATGGAATGACGGCAGCTTTACAATTAAGATAGATGCCTTTGGCACAGCCAAGGTGGAGAAGCTTCAAGCAGGGCAAAACGACTTGAACGAGCTGGCTGTGGAATGTGATATCTCGACGCTTTCTGCGATGTTCATGGGCTATCAGCGTCCCGAGTTTCTGCATAGCATTAACCGGTTGCAGGGCTCTGAGGAGTCGATAAGGAGACTCGAAGCCTTGATACCGCGTCGTCAGACTTATTTGCCTGATTTCTTTTAAACTGGAGCTGGTTACGAAGCGGAGTGATTCTTATGGCACAACCCTTTGAAGGAACGACAGCCTCATATCATTCGACAATCTGGCCTGGGCTTTCCATTCAATTAAAAGAACAACATATCGTTGTTCATTCGCAATCGGGGTTTATCACGCTGGGAAGTGCCTTATGGGGTGGCGGTTTGGGAAACTCATCTCATTTTGTTAATTTACACGTCTCCAAAGATTTTGATTGTAGTATGCCCGAAAAAACTCTGGAAAGTCTCATCCTTAAATTTGGTTATCCATTAAATAAAACAGTAGGACTGATGACAGCGGCTCATTTACACCGCACATCTGTTCAAGAGGAGATCGGTGACCAGTATGGCCTCGTTGTGTGTACAACCAGCGGTGTGGGGAATGCGGCCAGGGCGGGCGTGCAACGGACGGTGTATTCATCTTATCGACCGGGAACGATCAACATCTTGATGTTTATACAAGGCTCAATGACTGCTTCAGCTATGATTGAGGGCATTATGGCGGCTACGGAAGCCAAAGCGGCAGCACTTCAAGATATGTCGATTATGGACCCGGAGACAGAGCTGATCGCTACCGGAACGACCTCTGATGCTATAGTGATTGCCTGTGATTCTCGTTACTTTCAAGGTGGCGTTCACCAGCATGCCGGGACAGCAACGGATATCGGCAATGCGATTGGCCGCTTGGTGCACCGTTCGGTGATTGAATCTGTCACATCGTAATGCTTTTTGGATTTGATCTGAATGTTAAAGCAAGCAAAAAGCGCAAGCTGCCGGGAATGGCGGATTGCGCTTTTTCTTAAGAGAATTTATATGTTTTCAGCAAAGCTGAACGATTCTTATCTCACAAAAAAAGCTACATTTAAAATACGGATGTATCATCGTCGAATAAGCTCCGATTAGGAGCTTTTCTTATGGTCCTTTAAGCGTATATCCATAGATGTCGCCTGAGGTCGCATAGGTGCCCCGACTTTGGTCCAGTATGAAAAACCGCCGTAGGTCCGTTTTGAAAAGGGGTTGTGTGGTCTAGAATAAAGACATGAGCAAGGGACATCACAACGAAAGGCGGTGAATACATAAATGAGGTTGAATCGAAACAGCGGTTTGGCGTTAGCGCTTATAGCATTTGGTGTCATGATTCTGCTTAGCAAAATGGGATTGCACATGG
This sequence comes from Paenibacillus baimaensis, assembly GCF_025567575.1. Taxonomy (NCBI): domain Bacteria; kingdom Bacillati; phylum Bacillota; class Bacilli; order Caryophanales; family Paenibacillaceae; genus Paenibacillus; species Paenibacillus baimaensis. The sequence continues at coordinate 41,499 of NZ_JAOQIO010000005.1, forward strand.
GGCACATCATGAGTTACTTATTCCCGGTTGCGTTGATTGGACTAGGTTATCTGGGACTTCGGAATGATCGTACGATTATCGGTCTGATCCTGATTGCCATCGGTTCGCTAGTGCTAATCGTGAAGCTGTCCGGTGTGATTGCCATAATAGTTGCCATAGGGTTAATCGTATATGGAATATCTAGCTTGAAAAGAAAATCACGCGCTTATTAAGACTTATAGTCAGATTCCAAGATGAAGGTGGTTAAGAGTATGGGTTTAGGCAAACGATTCAGAGATATTACGGTTGCTACGTTCAATGAAATGCTTGAAAATTCAGAAGATCCGGTTCGCCTGATTGATAAATATTTGAACTCACAGGCCGAGCAAATTCGAGACTCGGAGCGCCTCCTGCAGCAGTGCTTGTCACACGCCTCCGGGCTGAGACAGCAGTATATGACGGCTGCGCAATTAATGGAGCGCCGCGAGCAGCAAGCGCTGATGGCATTGAAGGCTGGTGAGGATGAAGTGGCCCGCATAGCTCTTCAGGAAAAGCTGCAGCAGGAGGAACGCAGTGTGCAGTACAAGACGCTGTATGACCAAAGCAAGCTTGGCATTGTCGAGCTGGAAAGCCAGCTTCAGCAGTTCAAAGCAGATTACGAGGAAATTGCTTCCAAACGCAGCTATTACATTGCACGATTGGAGAGCCTGCGCCTGCAGCAGCGGATGAACGAACGGCTGCGCGGTATGGGTGGCGGAATTGGCGCTGAGCAGCCGCGGATGTTCGATCGGTTAGAGGAGCGGGTCTCCGATATGGAATCGGCAGCGCGTGCATTGCGTGAAGTGAGAAGCCATGGACGTGAGGTGCTGCAAGCCGTAGGAACGGCAGCCTCGCAAGCGCTGGATCAGGAGATGGCTAAACTCAAGGTTAAATTGCAGGAGGAGGGCTGGATGCGATCATGAGTAGACTATTTCGTTCACGTTCGGACCGATATGTAACTGGTCTGTCCGGTGGATTGGCAGAAACTTTAGGAATCGATTCGACCTGGATTCGTTTGATTCTGGTGTTCACCACATTCTTTTCCGGTGGAGTCGTAATCGTCTTGTATTTCCTTGCTGCATTGGTCATTCCGAAGGAGCCGCGTGACCATGGACCGTTTGGTCCGGGATACGGATTCGAAGGTGCAGGGGCACCGAATTGGAATGGGCAAGCTGGACCTGGATGGGGACAACAGCCATGGGGTCAGGAATGGAATGGAAAAAAACATGGCTGTGGCTATCGCAAGCATAAACGCAATGAATATCGTCAGTACAACAACCAATTCGGAGCAAATGGAGCTGGCTATCCAGGCTCCCAAGCGAATGGACAAGGTCAAGCCGGTGACAATCTGGATGACTTGATGAAGGATATTGAGAAAAAAGCAATGTGGAAAGAAATCGAAGAGCTTCGTGCCAAAGTAGCGCAATACGAAAAAAACCAACAAACTAAAGGGGACGTGTAAACCATGGGAGTATTTTCAAGAATTAAGGACATGACGAAAGCATCGCTGCATGAAATTTTGGATAAAGTTGAAGATCCGATTATTATGTTAAACCAGTATTTGCGTGATATGGAGGAAGAAATTGCACAAGCGGAAGTAACGGTAGCCCGCCAGATTGCCAACGAGCGTAAGCTGAAGGAACGTTATGAAGAAGCGATTCGCTTGACTGATCAGCGTGAAGAGCAAGCTAAGGAAGCCTTGAAGAATGGTCAGGAATTGGCTGCTCGTCAGGCTCTGGAGCAGAAGCTGTACTACGAAGGCAAAATTACCGAGTATGCCGACTCACATGAGCAGGCCAAGCTACAGGCTGCGGAGCTCGTTCAACAGCTTCACGAGATGAAGGATGCGTTCTATCAAATGCGCAACAAGCGCAGTGAGCTTGTATCCCGTGCCCAACTCGCGAGAGCACAGCGGCAGATGGCTCAAGTCACAGCGCACAATGTCATCGAAGGCGGTCATGCAGCCAAAGGCTTCAGACGTATGGAAGACAAGATTGTAACCCTTGAAGTGGAAGCTGAAATTGCTCGCAAGCCTTACGTGGGCAGCAGTGCATACTCCGGTGGAGTTGGCTACACACCTGCGAGCAGCGTAGATGCGGCTAAGCAAAAGAAAGTCGATGATCAGCTGCAGCTGTTAAAGGAAAAAATGGGTACTGAAAAGTCTCAGTAATTTCTTCTCATTATCCTCTTTGAGTGGATACCGAATTATGATATGCTTGGTAAGGCAAAAAGCCATAGGGCCATTTCAAAGCCGCTATGGCTTTTCCGCCTATATGAGGATCAGAGTAAATGCATGTGCATAGGTGTCATATACTACCACCCAGAATCAGCATAAGAAAGGAGGCAGCATAGGATGAAGAAATTTGACCGTAAATGGAAGGGAAGCGATCGCGGAGACGGCACCGGTCATGACCGGAAGGGCAACCGCAACGACCGCAATGTAGCGCTGGTATTGATCGGCGTCGGCATATTTTTGCTTTCCAATAATCATTGGGGCTTTTTCACCGTGCTTGCCATTGTGCTGATCTTTGTCGGTATTCATAAGGTGAGAAAGTCATCACCCCGCAAGGGCTACATTTTGATGGGCATCGGGCTCGTTATTTTATTAGGCGGTAATTTCTCATTGCTGCTTGCCATTATATTAATATCTTTGGGATTTTTCTATATTCGTTCGAGGCAGCTGCATCGTGCCGAAAGTTATGTGAAGAAAAGTTTGATCGAGAGTGTGCGTTGGGGGAAAGAGCCATGGGTATTGCGCAACAGCTCCATCTGGCATGTCATTGGTGAAGCGAAGATTGATTTGACCTATGCGATCCCTGAACAAAAAGAAGTCACGCTTGTTCTGCAGGGAGTCATCGCAGATCTGGACATTATCGTGCCGGAGGATATGGGGCTGTCAGTCACCTCGTCCGTGATTTTCGGGGAAGCTGTGATTGGACCTAATAAAGAATCAGGCATTTTAAATAAAACCGTGTGGCAAACAGCCAACTTTGAAACGGCGGATACGCAGGTGAAGCTGATGATTTCCTATATTATCGCTGATATTGATATCAAGATTGTATAGAGGAATTGTCCGAATGCTGGGAGGACATGATTAATGGAAAGGCACAATAAACGGCTGACCAATATGATGTGGCGAAGCATGGGTGAGTCGATTGGGCTCAGCCTTGTTTTGTTTGGCGTTATTGTGTATTTCCTGATTCATTATGGATATCTCAAAGAGTTCACTTCTTGGAGTGAAGGGATTCAGATGAGCCTGACCCTGATTCTCATCGTTGTTACCATCGGCGGTGTATATGGCATCTGGTACAGTGGCAAGATGAAATCACGACTGGAGCAGCTTGGCGAGGTCATGCTCGCACTGGAAAAGGGAAATCTGACACGCACCGTTCCCCCGCTTGGTGAGGATGAAATTGGACGGCTCGGAGAGCAGCTTAACGAGATTACGAAAAAATGGGAAGAACAGGTCAGCTCGCTGCAGCGGCTTTCCAATAACAATGCGCAGCTTGCGCAAAAGGCCAAATATTCGGCAATTGTAGAAGAGCGGCAGCGGTTGGCGAGAGAGCTGCATGATGCGGTCAGTCAACAGCTGTTCGCAATCTCGATGACGGCAACGGCCGTTGGACGCACACTGGATAAGGATTTTGACAAAGCTCAGCGACAAATATATTTGATTGAGGAAATGGCATCAGTCGCACAATCGGAAATGCGTGCGCTGCTGCTGCATCTGCGGCCCGTTCATTTGGAAGGCAAACGGCTGGCAGAGGGCTTGGTCGAGCTGCTGGATGAGCTAGCGGCCAAGGTGCCAATGGAAATCGTGGGAGAGCTGACGGACGATATCTATCTGCCTAAGGGTATAGAGGATCACCTGTTCCGTATTGTTCAGGAAGCGATGTCGAATGCACTGCGGCATTCCAAGGCGACACGTCTGGAGGTAAGGCTCACGCAGTCATCGGCAGAAAGCATTCGTTTGCTTATCCGTGATAACGGAATCGGCTTTGATCTGGATGTGAAGAAGCATGCTTCTTATGGCATTATGACCATGAAAGAGCGTGTGAACGAAATCGGCGGTTCCTTGAATCTGATTACGGCACCCGGTAAGGGCACGCGGATTGATATTCGGGTTCCGATAATAGCGGAAGGAGTGGAAGAGCTTGGAGAATGAGGAACAGGCAATAAAAGTATTGCTGGTCGATGATCACGAGATGGTACGAATCGGTCTTGCTGCCGTGTTAAGCACGGAGGACGACATTGAGGTGGTTGGTGAAGCCAGCAATGGTGCGGAAGGGATTCGTCTGGCACAAGAGTATAAGCCGGATGTGGTTCTGATGGATCTTGTCATGGAAGGTATGGATGGAATTGAAACCACGAAGCAGCTGCTCAAGCTGTATCCCGATTGTAAGGTTGTTGTACTGACAAGCTTTTTGGATGATGAGAAAATGTATCCTGTTATTGAAGCGGGCGCTTTCAGCTATTTATTGAAAACATCACGCGCGGCAGAGGTGGCACAGGCGATACGTGCTGCGGTCAAGGGACAATCTATTCTTGAATCTCAGGTTGCTTCGAAAATTATGAACCGCTTCCGGCAACCGAAGCCTGTCGCCCCGGCCCACGATGAACTGACGGAACGCGAGATGGAGGTACTCCGGCTTATTGCATCCGGGCGGTCGAATCAGGACGTTGCAGACGAGCTGTTTATCGGGATCAAAACGGTTAAATTCCATGTGACGAACATCTTGGCCAAGCTGGGTGTCGAGGATCGTACACAAGCAGCCATCTACGCATTCAAGAATGGACTTGCCGAATAAGCATTGTCTCAAATCCTCGAAAATACGGAACAGCTTCTGCTCCCCTACATACATGCTCCAAGAAATCAATGAATGGTCAACAACGTAGGACTGCTCTTGTATCAAGAGCTATGAACAAGCTGATTGTCGCAGGAATGCAGCCATTGACAATCAGTTCGACATGCACCGATTTGGCTAGATGCCCATATGCTATAGGCGACTAACCATATGAGGTGCTGAGATGATGATGAATGAAACACAGACAAATCAGCTGATCCGGGCGTATGCCGCCCAAGCTGCGCAATCGCTGACTATAGACCCGAACTCTCCTCGTCCCGTATCTATTGCGGTCGATCTGGATGGGGATGGGATCCCCGAAATAGCCTACGCTTACAAGATAAACGGTGAGAATGGAGTAACCATATTCAAGCAGCTTGGAAATGAATGGAGACCCATTGCCTATTTGAAAGGCCCTGGCTATGAGGTGAGCCTGCTTACTGCTGCACCAGTGACCAGCCGTGACCGCAGCAATTTGATTGTCGGCTGGCAGATCGGCTCGATTTGGTCAAAGCTGTCTGTTTATGAATGGACAGCTCAAGGCTTCAAGGATGTAGCTCCAACTGATATGGACTACAGCTATGTGGAAATCGAGGATATGCCGGGACGGTATGGCCGGGATGGGTTGAGTGAAATTGCGCTGTGGATCCACGATACGGGCGAAGCGTACAAGGTTGAGGTGCTTAGATGGCACAATGGCGAGTTCACGAGTGCATGGGATGTGTATCCTTATTACTTTCAAAGGGTAGTCCGCTACTATGAGGCATTAACTAACAAGCATCCCGATTATGCGTTCTATTGGTACTATTTGGCGGATGCACAGTATAAAGCCGATATGCCTGAAGCCGCGGCTGTATCACTGGATAAAGCAATCAGCTTGAAGCCTTCTTACCCTACTCCAGACATGCTGTTGGATCTGCAGAAGCTAATTCAGCTTGAGCAGGTTAAGCAGGCGGGTGATACGCGTGCAACCTCATTGTTTCCCGCCTCATTGCAAACGATCGATGGTACAGAGTGGGGTTATATCAACGATAGGGGCGAATGGGTCATCAAACCCCAGTATGAGTATGCTGCACAATTTCAGAGCAATGGTTATGCGGTTGTTCAGGTAAACGGCCATAGCGGGATGATTGACCTTACGGGCAGGCAGGTTGTCCCCCCTGTATGGGATTCCATCAGTTCCTATTCTGAAGGACGCGCTATTGTTATCGACAAACAGGGCTTTAAGGTCATGGATGAGAACGGTCAAATTGTTACAGACAAAGCCTACAGCTATATTGCTCCCTACCGTAATGAGCGAGCTGTATTCGCCAATGTGAACACGGTTAACCCAGACAGCCAACGCTATGGTTATCTGGATTTGCAGGGTCACGAGGTCATAGCTCCGCAGTATGAGGATGCAGGAGATTTTCATGAAGGCAAGGCCGTTGTTAAGCTGAAGAAGAAGTCATATAGCTTGATCGACAGGGATGGAGCACGCCTCTCATCGTATCCTTATGCGTATGTGGGTGCATTGGGAGATGGACTGCTGCCTTTTCAGAAGGAATCCTCAGGTAAATTTGGATACATCAATGAACGCGGCAAAATCATTATTTCACCACAGTATAGAACTGCCTTGCCTTTTGAGGATAAGAGGGCAATCGTGGATATTTCCGAGGACTACACTTCACAATACGGCCTAATCGATCGTGATGCCAACTTTGAAATTAAGCCTGAATATAACACGATTCGTACGCTGGGGGAACAAAGGGTTGCGATCGGGCAAGCCATTGATCCCAAACGGCCATATATCGGCTCCAAATATGCCATTGCCGATCTGTTTGGCAAGCGGCTCACGGAGTTTGTATATACGGATATATCCGAGTTCAAGGACGGGCTTGCTTCCGTCACGGATGGTGACCATACTTATTTTATCGATCCAAGCGGCAAACCCGCAGAGGGCTTTCCACGTTTGGAGGGAAGTGGTACCCTGGTCTGGATGAAGCCGCTCATTCAAGTGAATATCGATCAAAGGATGTCGTACGTGGACCGCAGGGGGCATATCGTATGGCAGCAAAATACGGTGATCCCGCTGCGTTCCCCGTATCGTGTCAGGGAGCTTAAGTATAAACCGAATAAAGATTATCTGGTGTACTATCCACAGATAGAAGGAATGAGTTCCCAGATCGCACAAACACAAGTTAACGAGAAACTGAAGCAGCTATCACAAGTGAAGCCGGTACCTGCTGATACTCAGCTTGATTACAGTTATAGTGGTGATTTTAACGTCTCATTTTTTAAGAAAAATTTACTGCAGCTTCAGCTGAATGGTTACAATTTTCCGTTCGGCGCGGCGCATGGGATGCCTACAAAGCTGTATACACCTATTAACTTGATGAATGGACGGATCTATGAGCTGAAGGATCTGTTTAAGCCAGACAGTGATTACGTCTCGGTGCTTAGTGACATTGTAGGACAGCAAATTAAGCAGGACCCGCAATATTCGTATGTATTCCCGGATACTTACAAGGGGATCAAGGCGAATCAGCCGTTCTATGTTTCGGAGCATGCGCTGCATCTGTATTTTTATCCCTACGATATTGCTCCCTATGTGGCGGGTTTTCCGACATTCAAAATTCCTTTTTCTAGCATCATGAATCTGATTGCAGTCAACGGCGAGTTTTGGCGGGCTTTTCACTAAATAAAAAGGATAAGGAAAGGGATATGGACGCAGCTCCTTGCCTAATGGCAGGCGGGCTGTATTTTTTTTGTAAAAAATGAAAGGAAATACGCGTGAGCTGCGTCTATATAGTGTAGAGAATGTTGTGGAGGTCGATTATGGATGATCAGTTGAACGACGAAGCGCTGATCAAAGAAGTGCTTCAAGGTGGCAAGGAAGCTTTCGCGTTCCTTGTAAACCGGTATAAAGACCGAGTGTATGGGCTGCTTAGAGATATGGGTGCGCAGCAGCAGGATGCACAGGATTTGACTCAGGAGGCATTCATCAAAGCGTATCGCAGCTTATCCTCCCACCACATTGAACGCAGCTTTGCTTCATGGTTGTATACGATCGCTGCCAATTTACTGAGAGATTCATGGAGGCGCAGACAGGCTGATATTTCCTACGGACATAACCTGAATGCGCATGAACATATGGAGTGCCCTGAGGCTATGTATTTGCAAATGGAGAAAAGACTGGAAATTCATGATATGCTGCTGGGTTTATCCCCACAACACCGAATGGTGCTGCTGCTTAGATACACAAATGATCTGAGTTACGAGGAAATTGGGATCATTCTGGACATACCCGTCAGTAAGGTGCAGAACGATCTGCATCGTGCCAAGAAAAAAATGAAGCAGTTGCTGAAGGACAAGGAGGTGCACGTCCATGAGATGTTGGAGCGTTGAGGAAGCAGATCTATATCTGGCCAGCTGTAATGTACATAAAAGCACTCATAAAGCTTGTTTACAAGGTAGTGGATTCAAGGGTGCACCCGTGTTCCTCGAAGAAATTCAGCAGCATCTAAACAGCTGTGCGACCTGCCGAATGCGGTTGGAAGAATGTCGGATGGAGCAGTCGCAATGGACAGATCAGCTGTTTCCCCGAGAGGATGCGCTGCCAGGTTCATTTACAGCAGATCTGATGGCCAAATTAGATGATGTGGCACTGACGACGGTATACTCAGAGAGTAGGCCACGAACCGCTTTTGTCCGCACGGAAGCTGAATCAGCAACACAGCTGGAATTGTTGCTGGATGATCAGGAGTCACATTCCGATCCGCTGTCGATATCCATGACGAGCACCACTCTGAGCATGCAAAAGCAACACTCCGATCAGCCATCGATATCTGTACGGAACAGTCAGGACTCGCAGTTCAGCCAAGCGCGTCTTCCACGGTGGAGCCGTTGGCTTTCCATTCGCAATCAGAAATGGGCATTCACGACGGCTGCATTGATCCTTCTTATATCCAGTACTCTGGCAGTCATGGCGTCCCCGTCCTTAGCGGAATATGTCCGTTCCTTATTTGCGCCTGATGTTGTCGATTACGGGCTCTTAAAGTCTCAGGAGCTTGGTTTGGTCAATAATCCCAATATTAAGGTCAAGGATCAAGGATACACGATGGAGATCAACGAGGTGGTAGCGGATTCGACAAGAGTCGTTATGGCGTTAAAGCTGACAGGACCCGATGGTATGCCCAATCATAATATGCTGGAGCTAAGCGGCCCCAATGAGATACAGATAACGGACCGTAATGGGAATAAGCTCGGAGAACTGTATGATATCGGCATGACCTCACAAATGTATGTACTTGTAGCCCATTTTCCGCAGGAAATACAAGCTGATGAATTGATGATCCAGGCAACCATTTCCAGGTTGGGTAGTGACATACAACGAATCCCTTATATTCAGGGAAAATGGAGCTTTGCGTTTAATGTGAACCTGAAGCAGGCTAAGGCTTTGACTACGGTACAGCCTTTGAACCAATCGTATACAACGGAGAACGGTATGACTATCCATATGAAACGGCTGGTACGGACTCCAAGCGGGGTCAGGCTTGATCTGGATACCGAGCTATCGGCGGCTGCCGCAGAGCGTTCACCAGCAAGACTGAGGGAAAGAGAGCAGCTGATGTTCCATTTTGAAGACGAGAGCGGGGAAGAGATTCACAGTGTGATGAGCACGAAATTTCCGCATAAGGACAGTTTATTGACCGCATCCAAAATAAAGGATCCCGCAGCTCATATCATGCATTGGTCTTATTCGTTCAAATATTTACCCGCAGAAAGCTATGTACGGTTCGTATGGGACGGTTACATACTCCCGGAAATAACGGAGGAAAGACTAGACTTTGTTCCTGATGATTTGTCTGCGCAGCCTGCAATTTTCCATCATGAGGGGGACGAGCTGCGTTTGACAGGCTTTGAAATGGATGATGCACCTGACCCAAGGGAGAACAGAAAAGAAGCGGTATTACGGGTTCAAGGCATATTCAAAAACAATTTTACTGGCGATGAGTGGGTGGTCAAGGATGCAGACGGTATCGAGTATCCGGTTCATTACCGCGGAGGCTCATCAGCTTTTGATGGCGTTGTGACATTAGGGAATGAGTTTCCTGGTAAGGACTATGCGTTTCGAATTCCTGCGCTTCAGCGGAGTCCGGAAAAGCTGACCTTAATACGCAAGGTGATAGACAGAAAGTATCCAGAACCACCCGTCTCAGGTTGGTCTTTTACCATAAATGAAGGAGGCAGAGCCAATGGCCGCTAGTTCCAGACCTTCCATACTCGACACGGTAATTCCGTTGACAGCTCATGAAAAGGTAACGATACTGCGTGCCTATGAGTGCAGCTGCTATCAAGTTACATGGTTTATGCTGCGGGATGAGAAGCAGGCTATCCATGCCGCCAAGCATATTTTATTGAAATTATATACACATGAAGAATGGTTTTATATGGAGGATGCCGCCCGACTCGCTGAAGTTAGACATGCGGCGTTGAGCTATTCGTTGGAATGCCGGAAAAAAGCGATTGTTAATGCCCTTCCCAAGACGTAATTGAATCTGTTATGGCTTAGTGTGTGCGGAAAACCACAAAGAAGGCTTAACACCACATTCATCATGGTGTCGAGCCTTCTTTGTATGCATCCAGAATGCCAGATATCTTAAGACTAGATATAATCATTCATTAAGATACCGGACAGGGGTAATGGAAGATAAGTATTAACAGGAGTTCCATCCCGCTGATTCAACTGATAATTATTGAAGGATTGAAATAAAGCCTGCCCTTGATCCAGCAATTCAAACGAAGGCGGGTCGAGTAATGTCTTGGCTGCTACATTCAGTGCTGCAGCAAGTCCGCCGAAGCCTCGTAAACTGAATTCCAGCAGATCAAATCTGGATATAGCCTGCTGCTCCAATACGGACAAGTCCACTTTCAGTGAACCATCAGCGTTCAGCTGGATTCCGATCATCTCAAGTGGCAGCGATGTCAGCTTGCCCATTACCGATTCGGAAGCTTCACTCGTGAGCAATCCACCTGATTGGGTAAGCAATAAATGAAGAGAATTGTATCGGTCAACGAGAGCTTGAACCTGTCGTTTAATTCCTATCAAATCCGGATATATGTTGATTTGTACAGGTTCTTCCGATGCAGCCAATAACGTAATGGAGACATTGCCCTGATCCCATACAATCTGATTGGAGGCTGACACCACTGGAGTATCGCTGTTAATGCGGTAGACAGCATCTTCCGCCTGCTGTGTTACATTAGCAATCCCGCTGATCGTCGATGCATTCCCATATATATCCATAATCGAAAAAGCATGTGCTGCTCCTGTGTGAAGGCTGTTGATTTTCAATTGTACAGTATCTTTAAGATCGTCCCAGGCAATGGAAGCTTGGAGATCTGATTTGGTGCTGTTGATAGCGCTGCGAATTTTTTGGAGCGCTTGCTGATTCGTATCTGTTGATAAAATGTATATGGAGAAAGAGGTCGTTTGATTTTCAGTGACAAGCTTCATCTGATTAGAGCCCGCTGTCATGAGCGTTGGTGAAGTACGCTGTAGAACGATTCCGTCATTCAGCTGTGCTTTCGCAATTTGATCGGATTGAATGATGTACGAGCCGATTTGGGCACCCTTTTGAACTACGGCGGTTAAAACAGAGGGATGACTAACCTCAACCGTTCGATGATCCAAGGACGAATCTGAACCCAGCATGGCTTCCCCGGCTTGTTTCAACTGCTCTGCTGAGGTCAATAAGCCAGCTACCGCCATTGCGGTTGCACGGGCATGCTGTCCAAAGGCATACCGTTGAAACACAACCTCCGCACTGGCTTTCGATGAGACCAAGGGACGATACTGCCAGCCGCCCTCCTGCCACGCATGATCTTCCTCACGCCATATGTCATTTGTTCGATATATACGATTGACTTCGGAAATTTTGGAAATCATAGCTCATACACCTCACGATCATGGATGTTATATGTATAATTATACAATATTGACGAGTTTTCGCAAATTATTATTGACAGCTGGATGAAAGATCAATTATGATATAAAATTAACTTCAAGAACAATCTAATTTAACTTATTATCATTTAATAAACTCCAGATACAGCAGTTGAAACAGGATATTGTAAATTTAATTAAGGGGTACAAGCTATGGACTGGATTCAGATCGCCGTCATTATCATTGTAGTTGTTATCAGCGTATTGTTTTTGGGCTTTGTCGGCAAAAAGTACTTGAAATAATAGCAGACGATAAGCGCACTTCATAAGATAAAGTACAATTATCTATGGAGGCGATGGTCATTGATCTGCAAACATCTACCCCTGCATGACAAAGCGATCCTGGGGCTGGTTAAGAGCTTACTGCTGCCGTATGCCAGAATAACCCAACCGGATGTAAAATTGGACCTAAAGGCACTTCGGAAGCGATTACGTGGCTGTGCAACCTACGTTTATATCCGTGGGGGACGTAAGGTGTGCGGATTTATTGCTATCCGACAGGACAAGAATGTGATGTATGTCGATATGCTGGCTGTCGATAGAACGATCCAAGGGCATGGGATTGGGTCGGCCTTACTCAAACATGCAGAACGATATGGGCAGCAGAAGGGGAAGCAGGAAATTTACCTGTGGGTGGATGATACGAATACACAGGCGCAGCGTTTTTATACAGCCAAAGGCTACGAGTCGATTCATTATGATGCAAGTATCCGTTGTTATATGCTCAGAAAATCATTACATGTACTTCAAGCCCAGGAGAGCCAATGGTCAATGGGGTACTAGTAGCAGGAAAAGTTTTCGATAAAATAACGAATGAAAATGACCGTTGGACAACAAAATAAATCATGTGCACATTACATTTACAAGCCTTTCCAAGGCTTCGCATCACGTGGCGGGGTCTTTTTGGTGAGCTATGATGTCCCCTTACATATTTTATGTAGAAGCTTATAAAAATTTGTTATAGCTGGGATGTTGAATCCTGCGTTATATTTGGTTATGCTTAGTAAGTTGAGATGAATGACAGGAAATAATAGCAACGAAAAATACATAAGAGAGAATGATGATAAAATGACCGATACGGTAATTTTGCTTTTTGGAGCAACTGGAGATTTGGCACGCCGCAAGCTATATCCTGCGATATACAGCCTTTACCGTGAACGTAAGCTTGGCGACCGCTTTGCCGTAATCGGTTTGGCACGCAGACCGCGGACGAATGAGCAATTCCGTGAAGATGTACATGAATCGATCAAGGAATTTGCACGCTATAATGTGACGAAGGACGAACAGTGGGAATCCTTTGCCGAGCATTTTGAGTATATGTCGTTGGATACGAATAATGTCGAGGCTTTTAAAGAACTGAACGTTATGACTAACCGACTGGATGCCAAGTTTGACATAGGCGGCAACAGGCTCTTCTTCCTGGCGCTTTCCCCTGAGCTGTTTGGCAACGTATCGTACAATTTGAAGGAAGGCGGATTACTGGAAACATCCGGTTGGGCACGTCTTGTTATCGAGAAGCCATTCGGTTATGACCTGCCATCTGCTGAAAAGCTGAATGGCCAGATCCGTGAAGTGTTTGAAGAGAAGGATGTCTATCGGATCGATCATTACCTCGGCAAGGAAATGGTGCAAAACATTAATGTGGTACGGTTTGCCAACGCATTCTTCGAGCCGCTATGGAACAATAAATATATTGCAAACATTCAAATTACGCTAAGTGAGACGGTTGGTGTTGAAAGCCGTGGCGGTTATTATGATCACTCCGGGGCACTGCGTGACATGGGGCAGAACCATATGCTGCAGACGCTGGCTATGATAGCGATGGAACCACCTAGCCGGCTGTCTCCGGAAGATATCCGTGATGAGAAGGTAAAGGTATTCCGCTCACTTCGCGGCTTCCAAACCGCATCAGAGGTACGCTCCAATACAGTCCGTGGTCAATATTCAGCAGGTACCATGAAGGGTTCTCAAGTATCCGGCTATCGTCAGGAGGATTCGGTTAATCCTGAATCGACGACGGAAACCTTCTTCGCGGCAAGAGTATTTGTTGATAACTTCCGTTGGGCAGGCGTACCGTTCTATATTCGTACAGGCAAAAGGCTGCCGGTCAAAACGACTGAGGTCGTGGTTGAATTCAAAAATGTTCCTAATAATGTGTATTTGTCCAAAAAACATAAGCTTGAACCTAACCTGCTCGTATTCCGAGTCAATCCGATGGAAGGCATCTATTTCAAAATGAATGCCAAACAACCGGGCTCGGAAGGCTCCATTCTGCCGATATCGATGGATTTTTGCCAAAGCTGCCAGGTAGGCTTGAATACACCGGAAGCTTACGAGCGTCTGCTGTACGATGCTGCACGCGGCGATTCCACTTATTTCACCCGTTGGGACGAGGTAGCATTGGCCTGGAAATATGTCGATAAAATTGCTTCTGCATGGGCGGAGCGTACGGACAATTTGATGCTGTATCCAGCTGGAACGTGGGGCCCGGATCAAGCTCAGCAGCTGCTCTCAGAAGACGGCTTCAAGTGGTGGCCAGTAAATGGACAAGATGAAGGCGAAGTGGCTTGGGAAACAGCTTTAAGAAAATAAGCTCAGCACAGGTTGAATCATTCGCTTCTGCAGAAGGGTCCGTACTTTATCGGGTACGGGCCTTTTTTTGCTTACATACCGTCAAAAAGTGTACAGATACCTGTTATTCAAGATATAATATAAAGACATCATTTTGGAGACCATCAGGAGGTTAATAAATATGTCGCGTCGGGCTTTTATACGTTGGATGCTCGGGCTTTTTGTGATGATTGGTGCAGCAACAACGGGCCTTATTTATTTGCTTCAGCGCTCCGTTAATTCACAGAGCGTCGTTAAGCATGCTGCTGAGCAGCCCCTGGCTGCACCGAAGCCCGAGACACCAGAGTCGAAGCCAGCGCCGATTAATGATAAAGAACCGCTGCTGTCGTTCATGATATTAAGCGATCTTCACGTATCTGTCTACGATCCGGATACGATTAAACATTTGAAGGAAGCGTTTGATGATATCAAGCAGTTCGAGTCACCTGTGGAGACCGTGCTGCTGACGGGAGACTTGACAGATTTTGGCGATCCGGATGGCTATAGGGAGCTGCAAAAGGTAATATCTGCTTACAAGCTGCCTCCGCTTCATGCTAATATGGGGAATCACGATTATTACGATATTTGGATTGACAAGAAGGGTGCCTTCAATAAAGATACGGTGCCCAATGGCAAAACAGACTGGCAGGCACGCGAGCGGTTTCAGAAATTTTTTGGCTTGCAGAAGCCTTACCATGCCGTTGAGATCAACGGGTTATCGATCCTGATGCTATCACAGGAAGCATATGTTCAAGAGAAGCCTGAGGTTGGTGAGGGTGCCTGGTATTCCGATGAGCAGCTGGACTGGCTGAAGACGGAGTTAGCCAAGCACAAGGATGGCAAACCGGTATTTGTCATGGTCCATCAGCCGTTGCCACCCATCGGCTCTGATGGCGGCAGCCATACGTTAATCCGTGCCAAGCTATTTCGCGAAATTTTAAAGCCGCATCCGAATGTGTTTGTGTTCTGCGGCCATCGTCATCAGGATTTTCAGAACGGCACCGAGCATTATGTGAAGGAGACTTTCCATTTTTTTCACAATTCCTCAGTGGGCCGTGTATTAAACCGCAATTTTCAGAATGAAGGTAAGAATAAATCCCAAGGGCTTTATGTGCAGGTATATAAGGATCATGTGACGGTTCGAGGACGTGAGTTCAGTAATCGTACCTGGCTCAAAGAAGCGGATTGGAATTTAAAGCTGACTAAGTAAACAAATATTTAGTGATATGAAGGAAGGAACAATACAATCCATGAGTATGAACATGCCACAGAAGATGCAAGAAGAAGTTGAGAAACGCCGCACCTTTGCGATTATTTCTCACCCGGATGCGGGTAAAACGACATTAACGGAGAAGCTGCTGCTGTTTGGAGGAGCGATTCGCTTGGCCGGTACGGTCAAAGGCCGCAAGGCAAGCAAGCACGCCACCTCGGACTGGATGGAAATTGAGAAGCAAAGAGGGATTTCTGTTACATCGAGCGTGATGCAGTTCGATTATGACGGACATCGCGTCAATATTCTGGATACACCGGGTCACCAGGATTTCTCCGAAGACACGTACCGGACATTAACCGCGGCTGACAGTGCCGTGATGCTGATCGATTCTGCCAAAGGGGTCGAGCTGCAAACGAAGAAGCTGTTTCAAGTATGTCGTAAACGGGGAATCCCGATCTTTACATTCATTAATAAGATGGACCGCGAGGGACAAAACCCTTTTGAACTGCTGGAAGAGCTGGAGCAGGTGCTTGGGATCAGATCCTACCCGATGAACTGGCCTATAGGCTCGGGTAAGCAGTTCCGTGGTGTCTATGATCGCCAGCAGACGCAGGTCGAGCTGTTTCAGGGCGACGATCATAAAATGATTGAAGTGCGCAAAGTAAGCGGCTATGAGGACCCACTGGTCAAAGAAATTGCAGGCGAGTTTTTCTACGATCAGCTGATTCAGGATCTGGAGCTGCTGGATGTAGCAGGCGATCCGTTCGACTATGAAAAAGTGCAAAGTGGCGAGTTGACTCCTGTGTTCTTCGGCAGCGCGATCAATAATTTCGGTGTACAAACCTTTCTGGAAAATTTTCTGGAGCTGGCACCTATTCCAACACCACGTAGAAGTACTCAAGGGGATATTGATCCGCTTAGCGAGCAATTTTCCGGCTATGTGTTTAAAATTCAGGCGAATATGAACCCTGCGCATCGGGACCGGATTGCTTTTCTGCGTATTTGCTCCGGTAAATTTGAGCGTGGGATGTCCGTGAAACACGTTCGTCCAGGCAAGGACATCAAGCTGGCTCAGCCGCAGCAGTTTCTGGCACAGGACCGCGATATTGTCGAGGAGGCGTATCCCGGCGATATTATCGGGCTGTTTGACCCGGGTATTTTTCGAATTGGCGATACGTTGTGTCAAGGCGGCAACTACGAGTTTGATGAGCTGCCGACCTTCTCACCTGAGTTATTTTCCAAGGTGACTGTCAAAAATGCACTTAAACATAAGCAGTTTCAAAAGGGTATCGATCAGTTGACAGAGGAAGGCACTATTCAAGTATTCCGTACGATCGGCTTTGACGATATGATTCTCGGTGTAGTCGGCCAACTGCAATTTGAGGTATTGGAGTACCGGATGAAGGCAGAGTATGGTGTTGAGGTACAGCTGCAGCGGATGAACTTCCAGTTCGCACGTTGGATTGTAGATAAGGATGTCGATCCTGCCAAGTTCCGGATTAATTCACAGCTTGTGAAGGATAAGAAAAATAATTTCGTCGTGCTGTTTGAGAGTGAATACGCGATGCGTTCGGCAATGGACAAAAATCCGACTGCGCAATTTTTGGAGAATGCTCCTTGATCTCGATGTGCTAAGGCTTCGATATCTACCCTATACAACGGTTAGGAGGGATGATCCACATGGAGCATTTGGGGCCTACATTGCTTATAATGGCATTGATTGCCTTTGGAATTTACCGTAGGGTGAAACGGACGATCGGTTTTCAGAAGCTGAACCGTAAACGGCTTATATTTCGTACGACGATTTTCGGTGTGTTAGGCTGCGTGTTTCTGTATGCAGGTCTGCTGCATCCTATTCATTTTATTGCCGATGCGGTAGGCTTGGCTGTCGGGTTGATCCTTAGTTACTACGCTATCAAGCATATTCAGTTTGAAAAAAGAGACGATGCTTGGTACTATCGAACCCATCTGTGGGTTGAGGTAACTTTAATTGTGCTGCTGCTGGGGCGGATTGTGTATCGACTGCTGGCCATGTACTACTTGCAGAGTGACTCGGGAATGACCGGGGCAACTGCAGCGCCGACACTGGAAAGCTATACGAAGGATCCGCTGACCGTAGGCATATTCTTTGTGTTGATTTCGTTCTATATCCGTTATTTTACTTACCTGCTGCGTAAGCAGAGGGAGCTGGAGGCGCCTGAATCGCATATGACTTCATGACGTCGGCTTTAAGCTAGCATGGCAGCTCCATAGAAATTTAAATAGCAAGAATAAGCAGTCCCACAGGGGCTGCTTATTTGCGTTGCGGTGGCTTACGGAAAGGATCAGAGAAATTTAAAGCGCCCTTTCAAGTAGCGCCGTATGTGCATACAATAGGTTGAAAGTGGGAGATATTCACTTCATGTTTGTTACTGCTGAAGGAAGCTTGAAGAAAGGTGGAGCCGAATGCGCAAAGTAAACTATAGTAGGCATATTGTAAGTAAATGGAGAAAAACAAGCGTGATGCTGCGTAATGCCAAGCTGCGTACTTATGTGCCCGTGACGAGAAAAATGACGCGTACCTCTCTGCACGACCTGTTAAATCAATATGGGATGGTCTATATCAAACCGGATAGTGGCACTTACGGCAACGGTGTTATGCGTGTGGAAAAGAGCTCTGTCACGGATGGGAAGCGTTACAAGTATCAGAATGGAGTGGTGAAAAAATCATTTTCCGACTTTGATAATCTTTACAATTCGATCCGAAAACGCACAAGAAAACGACTATATCTCGTACAGAAGGGCATCCATTTAACCAAATACCGGAATCGGCGTTTCGATATTCGAGTTATGGTTCAACAAACACCAAACAGGAACTGGGAAGCCACCGGTGTCATCGGCCGTGTAGCTCACCCGAAGAAAATCGTTACGAATGTTCATAATGGAGGTACGCTTAAACCAATAGGGACTCTGCTTTCCGCCTATGTATCCGGCACTGCGAAGAAAAAATATATTCACCGCTTACGAAAGCTTGGACTATCTACAGCGCGTCAGCTTCACACGACCTATCGCGGACTGAAGGAAATCGGCCTGGACGTGGCATTGGATGATAAGCTGCACCCGTGGGTGCTTGAGGTGAATACTTCTCCCGATCCTTATATATTCAGACGTTTGAAGGATAAGTCCATCTTCGGGAAAATTCGCAGATATGCAAGAGCGTATGGGAAACGACTATAGCTTCAATACAAGTCTGAGCTGAACCGTCACATTGTTTTGGGCCTCTAATAGAACCGTATGCGGGTTTTTCATACCATAATCGGCAAAGGTTACGACTGTACTGCCCTCTACATTCAAAGTACCTTGACTGTATAAGGCTTCACTGGTAAAGGTTACGTCCATCGCGATGTCTTTGATTGTGAGGGTCCCCGTCATAGTGAATGAGACCTTGCTGCCTTCCTTCCACTCCTTGGGGAAGTTATCAAAGGATTTCACGGTGAACTTGGCTTCCGGAAATTTAGCTGTGTTTAAGCTATCGTTTCCTTTGACATGGTTGTCTCTTTGCGGATTACCTGATTGCAGCACGGTCGTATCGACGATGCCTTCTGCTTTCATGAGGTTCGGCTCAGCAGTATTGATGACCCATGTTCCCTTGACAGAGGCGCCTTCAATATTCACGGTTTCCTTGGAGGTCGTTACAGAGAGATACACTTTAGAAGCCGGCTGGATGGTCCATAACCCGTCCAGCTTGGCTGGTACAGCAGCTGTCATGCTGTTGGTGGGGACTGATGCAGAAGAAGTTGCGGCTGCAGGAATAACCTGTTGGATGGTAATGTGATTTCCGGCATAGTAGTCATAAGCGGCATAACCGCCACCTATTAGTGCAGCCGCTACACCTAACGCAAGTACAGTTTTTCTTATATTCATGGGGAAGCCTCCTTTTACATATGAGCCGGCAGCCTGAAGTGGCATAACGGACATCATTGCATTATAGCACTACATAAAGTAGTGTTATTGCTTAAAAAAATAACAGCACTGCAACACGGCAGAGTGTCAAGGGTCAAGCTTACTGGTGGAGAGCTGCTGCTTTCCAGTAGTATACAATTAAAAACTGAATGTTCGCTGAATGGGAACTGAGCATGAGCTTAAAGAGCTTGTACTGAGCAGAAGAGCCATGCAGTCTGCTGACCACATGGCTCTGTGAATACAATTGAATCCGGGTTACTTGGCAAACTTCTTCTCGGCATCATCAAGTGCCATTTTGGTACCAAGCGCGGAGTAATCCAACCAGGGTTGATCAGGAATCAGATAGACGTGTTGGGATTTTACAGCCTTGAGACCTTGCCAGATTGGATTGCTTTCAATTTGTTTGTATAATTTCTCGGCTCCATCTTCTCTGTTCACGATCACGAAGATTGCATCCGCATCATAGTCCGGCAATACCTCTTGTGAAATCACGTCAAACGCTTTGTCCTTGCTTACTTTCTCGACGCCTTTGGCTGGCTTAAGGCCAAGGTCTTCATACAAGAGAGGACCCATAGGACGTCTCGTTCCGAATAAGCGCAGCTCCTTGGCAGTTACACGAACGGCCATTACGGTAGCATCCTTGCCAAGCTTCGTATTGATCAGTCCTTTTACACGTTCTTTCTGGGCTTCGTAGTCTTTAATGAACGTTTCGGCTTCCTTATCACGATCGACTAGCTTACCGATTTTTTTCAGGTGATCCCGCCATGTGCCTTCATCAAGATCGAATACTACGCTCGGAGCGATTTTTTCGTATTTGGAAATATCTTTGCCAGCATATTGCTTATCCAGATAAATAACGTCAGGCTTCAATGACAAAATGGCTTCCATATCCGGTTCAGTAACTACACCGAGAGGCTTCGTATCTTTCAAACGGTCGGCTACGTGAGGCAGGAACGCTTTTAAATCGCCACCGATTACAGATCCGACCGGAGTAATACCGAGCGCCAGCAAATCATTCGTTAAATGGATGGAAACCGAAGCGATTCTTGGTGCTTTGGCTGCTGGTTTGTCGTTAGCTGCTGAAGGGGCAGCAGCGGGTGCTGGCTGTGGTGCTGCTGTCTGAGGGGTCGGTTGAGCGCATGCGGAAACGGTAATCATCGATACCGCGCTTAACAGGATCATGAGTGTCTTTTTCATAAGGTCTCCTTAAGATGAGTTTTATTTGGATCTGGTAAGTAAATATAAGAAATACGGAGCACCGATTGCGGCGACTACAACTCCTGCAGGAATCGCGTTCGGCTGAAATAAGGAGCGTCCTATCGTATCTGCAACGACCAGAATGACGAGCCCTATAAGACCTGCTATCGGTAAAAAGTGTTGGTGCATCGGTCCGACCAAACGACGGGCAAGGTGAGGGGCAACGAGGCCAATAAACCCGATTCCTCCGGCCATCGCTACACTGGCGCTGGATAAAGCGACGGCAGTTACCAAGAGCAATAGTCGCTGCTTGCGTACGGATGTTCCAATACCAGTCGCTACCTCATCTCCAAGCGAAAACGCATTTAATGATTGGGTTTGCAGGAAGCTGTAAGGAACAAATATGAGAATCCAAGGAAGCAGGGCAAAGACGTGAATCCAATCCCGTCCCCAGACGTTGCCAACCAGCCACCTTGCGGTGAAAGCATAGGTCGTTTCATCCAGACGAAGCGATAAAAACAATGTGATCGCACTGAATCCCGCAGCTACTGCAATCCCTATTAATATGAGACGTATAGGCAGCAGACCTCTTTGGCGGTCATAAGCGAGCAGCACAATCAGAAAGGCTGACAACACACCACCCGTTAAAGTGAATAAAGGAATCAGCAGAGCAGAGGCGTCCTTCATCGAATGAAAAAAACTGACGAAGGCAATAAGGCCAAAGGCAGCTCCAGCATGAAGCCCGAGAATACCGGGATCAGCCAGTGGATTGCGGGACAATCCTTGTAAAATAGCACCGGAAACACCTAATCCGATACCAGCCAGCATCGTGATCAAAATCCGCGGCAGGCGATACTCGAACAAAACCAGCTTGTCATCGGGACTGCCATGGCCCAGAAAGGTTTGAATGACTTGAAGGGGAGCGAGCCGGATCGTTCCTGTGTTCAAGCTGATCAGGATGGCGCACAAGCCGATAATGAGCAGGATGATCCCGACCTGGATCGTTTTTTTGCTCCTGTTTGATACTTGCTGCTGCATCTATAAGCTCCTCCTTTCTTTACGAGCCAGATAAAGAAAGAAAGGTACGCCGACCAAAGCGACCATGATGCCAAGCGCAAGCTCTCGGGGCGGATTGACCATTCGGGCGCCCATGTCGGCGACAACCAGCAGTACGGCACCCAACAAAGCAGAGAGGGGGATAATGAATCGGTAATCGACACCGACCAGCTTGCGTGCGATGTGTGGGATAACCAACCCAACAAATCCAATCGCACCCACAGCAGAAACCGATACCCCGGCAAGAATCACTGATGCGGTCATGCCAAGCAGTCGAATCCGCTTCGTGTTTACCCCAAGATTAATGGCTACATCATCACCCAACGATACCAGCGAGACCGAACGCCCCATCATGAAGGCCCATACGATAGTAATCAGAATAACTGGAACTAACAACTGCAATTGTACCCATTTGACCCCGGCAACACCTCCGGCGTACCAAAATGCCAAATCCTGAGCCAAATTGTAATAAATCGCAATCCCTGAGCTTAGTGAATGCAGCAGAGCGGCTACCACTGCTCCCGCAAGGGTGAGTCTTAAAGGGGTTAGACCGCCTGGGGCTGATCTGCCCAGCATAAAGATAAATAGCGTACTGAGCACAGCTCCGGTAAAAGAAACCACGATTAAAGCCGAATAGGGCAAATTAGGGAAAAACGCGAAGCTAAGGGCCACGGCAAAGGTCGCACCCGAGTTGATTCCGAGTATCCCCGCATCCGCCAGCGGATTACGTGTCACACCCTGCATTAAAGCTCCAGCGACGGCAAAAGCCGCGCCCATAACCGCTGCTCCTATTACCCGAGGAAGCCGCAGCTCATGAATGATCTGGTGTGCGGTCAATTTGGGATTATAATCGATCACGGCTGTCCATACGGTGCCAAGTGTCATTTCTTTGGCTCCGTAGGAGATGGCCAGAAACATCGCCGCTACTAAAACGAACAACGAAATGATAAAAATAAGGCTAAAGGAAAAGAGCTTCATACTCGAAGTGGCTTGTAATTTTCTCATAGGATTGCTGTGTTGCTTTCGACACCTCCAGCGTACGGATCCTCTTATGTATGAGCAAGAATACGATAATGATAATTATTATCAGTCGAAATTATACGTTCTTTTCCATAGAATAGCAAGAGAGAATTTAGGATTCCACCTTGGGAAGCGTAATCACAAAGCTAGAACCGATCCCTGGTGTACTGCTCGCTTCAATCGTGCCTCCATGAGCTTCCACGAGCTGCTTGACAATGGACAGACCGAGCCCCGTTTCACTGCTGCTCTTGGCGCGGGATGGGTCTGCCTTATAGAAGCGGTCCCAAATAAGAGCAAGTTCCACGCTAGTCATCCCCCGTCCGGTATCGGTAATATCGATCAGGGTGGAGGCTTCGGTTTCTGTTGCTGTGAGCCGGATCGTACCGTATTCGGTAAATTGAATACTGTTCTTGATCAAATTGATCAGAATTTGGGTGAGCCGATCGTAATCGCAATAGACGACCAGGTCAGAGTCGCATTCAATGACAATTTGCAGCTTTTTGGCTTCGATCAGCACTTCCAAGGTTTCCACAACCGTCTCCATAATTTCACGCAGTGAACTATTTTTCTTGATCAGCGCGATCAAGCCATTTTCGATCTTTTCCATATCCAGCAGCTCATTGATCAGACGAATAAGACGAAATGTTTCTTTTTCGATAATGGTATAGTATTTGTGCTTATCCTCAGGTTCTGTGACGAGATTGTTTTTCAAACCTTCAATAATACCTCGTATGGAGGTGAGTGGTGTCCGCAGTTCGTGGGATACATCGGTCATAAAGGAGTGGCGGCGTAATTCGTATTGCTCGAGTTTTTGAGAGGATACCTCCAGCTGTACTGCCATCGCGTTGAAGTCGAGCGCCAAATCACCCAGCTCATCGGAGCGAATGATCGGCATACGGGCAGCATAATTCCCGGCGGAGATCTTGCGTGTGGCATGGCGCAGTGGTTGAAGGCTTTGACTCATCCTACGGGATATATAAATGCTTATAAGGGCTGCTATCACAAAAATAAATGCTGCTGCATATCCTACATTCCGATCCAGGGCCAATAAGGTGTCCTTGAAACCAACTGCAGGGGAAAAAATGAACAGGTACATATCGTTTGTTTTGCTTTTCGGATGAATGGGTTTGGTTAGGACGACAAGCGGCTGCTCTGGGCTGCGCTCAACGATGAAGCTTTGATTGTCTTTGATGGACATGATACGAGCACGAAGGCCATCCAAAAATGTTTTATTGCGCAGAGCGGCCGACATTTTGGGATCACGGTACACAATCTCTCCGGTTTTATCCAAAATAATAAAAGATATTTTACGCTCGGATAGCAAACCTCGATAGGCCAGGAGCGGTGCGGTCGGTTCTTCCTCTTCACGGGTTAGCAATCGGACAATAACTTTGCCTGCGCTGCTTAGCTCCTCCGTTACATGTACATAGGATTGCTGTTTCAAATAATAAACAAAGCCTGCTCCTGTCAGAGCAAGAATCAGAATGGATACGAGCATATGACTTATAAATTGGCGTTGAAAAAAAGTAAAGCGATAATGCAAACGTTTCTTCCCCATTGTCATTCCTCCAGCTTGTAGCCTATGCCCCATACGGTGACCACGAGTGGGTTCTCAGGAGTTGATATTTTGTTGCGCAGCCTTTTGATATGGACGTCTACGGTTCGTTCCTCACCTATGTAGTCGTAGCCCCAGATGCTCTCGATAAGCATATCTCGGGTAAATACCTTTTTCGGGTGGCGAACAAACAGGCACAGCAGCTCAAATTCCTTGGGAGTCAAATTTGTCAGCACAGCTCCACGTATAATAACGGTTCGGGTATCCAATTCGATCCGAATGTTCTTGTGCTTCAAGATGTTCAAAGAATCGTGTAGATGATGCGTAGGCTCTGATTGTAAATTGGATGAGGCCGTACCGATATGATAACGACGATGGACCGCTTTGATTCTGGCAATCAGCTCCATCGGGCTGAAGGGTTTGACGACATAATCATCTGCGCCGCTTTCCAATCCGAGAATCCGATCCTGCTCCTGATCCCGCGCGGTAAGTAATATAATCGGTGTTTGCGTTATGGTGCGAAGCTGTTTGCAGAGGCTGATTCCATCTTTGCCAGGAAGCATCCAGTCCAGAATGACGAAATCCCAGCTTTCCTCAAGCAATCGCCGCTCGGCGACCCATCCATCATGGACGAAGGTGGTATCATAATGTTCTTTTTGAAAAAAAAGCTGCAGCATTTCGCATACGGATGTATCGTCCTCAGCTACGAGCAGTCTCATAGAAATCCCCTCCGGGCTTGGCAATTCGTTATTTCAAGCATAGTCGCTCGATCCCTGAATAGCAATATCTTGATGGCTCGGAAGATCGCTGAATAGGTATTGCTGTGCAATGCGAAATAGGGGGAGGCTAAGTTATCTAGATTATGTATTGACATGGGAAGCGTCCCGTGAGAAAATGTACGCGTGTACATTACGTGGAATATCAGTTTGAAAAGATGCTTTCGAATTACTTTTTATCAAGTTCGCGAGAAGCTTGTAAGCCGAAGGCTAATGAAGTTAATGGGTTTGTCAGTTAATATGCTAGTTAGTTTGTTTGTTGTACAAACTCAAAGAGTTTGGTGAATATATGAGCGGAGCGACCGTGGTGTTCAGGAGATAGCGGAGCGGTGCCTTTGTTTCCGGAATTTTACCGCTATTTATTTTATAGAATAATTCTGGAAACAACAGCAATCGGAGGAATACTTCGGTCGCCAAGCGGAACTTTATTCACCGTACTTCTCACGAAGTCATTTTGCTTCATAAACCTGAAGGAGGGATCGTCCTATTGTAACCAGGAAGGAAGTTGCTGAGCTGGCAGGTGTATCCGAGGCTACAGTTTCCCGTGTTTTTAATGGTGTAGGGCCAATGAAAGCACAGACGAAGCTGCGGGTTCAGGAAGCTGCCAAAACACTTAACTATCACCCCAACGCGATAGCTCAGAGCTTTGCCCGCCGCAAAAGCGGAAATTTGGGCGTTGTACTTCCCTATTTGCCGAAGGTTCATTTGTTCTCAACGTATTATTTTTCCGAAGTGTTAAGCGGTATTGGCGCCAAGGTGAAAGATAAGGGTTATGATCTACTGCTTACCTTTCGTTCGTTGGACGAAGAGAGCGATTACATTGAACGATTTCGTTCGCAAAAGGTAGATGCCTGCATTATTTTGGGGGCCAGTGATACCCCGCAAGAAAGGGAACAGCTGAAGACGCTGGAGTCCGAGGGGCATCACTTCTGTCTGGTCAATCAGCATTTTGCCGGTGAAAGCTTCAATGAAGTAGACGCGGATCATATCGGTGGCAGCTATCGTGCAGTGAAGCATTTGATGGATAAGGGCCATAAGCAAATCGCCTTTCTGAATGGCTCCTCGCAGTTTTCCAATAGTGCGGATCGATATGAAGGCTACAGGAAGGCAATGGGCGAAGCAGGTAAGGATGCCGAGGCACTTCGTAATTTGTATTACGAAGGCAATTACAGCCGTACCAGTGGATACAGGATGGCGGCAGCATTATATGAACGCAGGCACGAGATTGATGCGATATTTGCGGCAAACGATCGAATGGCGATAGGTCTTATGCAGGGCCTGCGTGAGCTTGGTTGGGAAGCCGGTAGGGATGTCGCGATTGTCGGTTATGATGACTCTGATGCGGCCCGAGTGACGGACCCGCCGCTCACAAGCGTAGCTGTTCCCTTTTATGATATGGGAAGTCTCGCAGCCGAGCGTCTGCTGGCTCAGGTGAACGGTGAGCAAGGAAGCTTTCAGGTCAAGCTGGATACCGAGCTTGTCGTTAGACAATCATGCAGCAGAAATTTTAGTTAAGCTGCATGGTATGGAATTTAGATAGGTTGGTTGAAACGCAGCGCAGCGAGTCTTGTTCACCACATTACAAATGAAAATCCAGTGTAAAACTTTGAAGGAGGCGGATTCTAGTATGAAGCAAATTAATATTGGAATGGTCGGTTATAAATTTATGGGCAAGGCACACAGCCATGCTTACCGTGATTTACATATGTTTTTTCCGAAGATTGCCAAGCCAGTTATGAAGCTGATCTGTGGTCGTGATGAAGAGGGTGTCGCTCAGGCAGCTGAACAATTCGGCTGGGAAGGTTATGTGACGGATTGGCGGGATTTGTTGAATAACAAAGATATTGATGTGATCGATATTAATGCACCAAGTAATGCGCATATGGAAATTGCTTTGGCAGCGGCAAAGGCTGGCAAGCATTTGTTCTGCGAGAAGCCTCTGGCGCTGACACTGCCTGATTCCAGAGAAATGCTCAAAGCAGCAGAGGATGCAGGCGTGAAGCATATGGTGGGCTTCAATTATCGTTTTGCACCTGCTGTGATGCTGGCCAAGAAGCTGATTGATGAAGGCCGTTTGGGTGAGATTTACCATTTCCGTGCCTGGTTCCTGCAGGATTGGATTGTCGACCCGGATTTCCCGCTGGTGTGGAGACTACAGAAGGAAATTGCCGGCTCTGGTTCACATGGAGATTTGGGCGCACATCTGATTGATTTGGCGCATTATTTGATCGGCGGCATGACCGAGGTGATCGGGATGAGCGAAACGTTCATTAAAGAACGTCCAGAGCCTACATCGATGACAGGCTTGAGTGCGAAGGGCAGTAAGGATGCGCCAAAGGGTCCGGTTACGGTCGATGATGCGACATTGTTTATGAGTCGTTTTGCCAATGGCGCGCTTGGTAGCTTCGAAGCGACACGTTTTGCACCCGGACATCGCTGCACGAATTCGTTCGAGATTAACGGCAGCAAGGGCAGTGTAAAATTCGATTTTGAGCGGATGAATGAGCTGCAGGTTTATTTTACAGACGATGCTGAGGATGTTCAGGGCTTCCGCCGCGTGTTGGCAACTGATCCTTCTCATGCCTATATGGACGCTTGGTGGCCAGCCGGTCATACCATTGGATATGAGCACACCTTCATTCATGAGGTTGTCGAGCTGATGCAGGCATTGGAGGAAGACCGTCAGCCTGTGCCTAATTTTGTTGATGGTGTGAAGTGTCAGGAGGTACTGGAAGCGGTAGATCGTTCCATTGTGGAGCGCCGTTGGGTACGAATTGACGAAGTCTAGAAGTCAGCTTACAATCATCAATCTTACTAATTAAAGGGAGCGTGCAGAATGAAAAAAGCATTGATCGTTCAAGGCGGTTGGCAAGGTCATCAGCCTAAGGAAGTATCTGAAATTTTTCGTGTTGTTTTGGAGGAAGAAGGCTTTGAAGTTGAGGTGTCCGATACACTGGAAGCTTTTGCCGATGCCGAGAAGCTGTTAGGGCTTGACCTGATTGTACCTGTATGGACGATGGGTGAGATTGATAAGCAGTACGCCAAAAATGTATCGGAAGCCGTACAAAGCGGAGTTGGACTAGCTGGCTGCCATGGTGGTATGTGCGATTCCTTCCGTAATAATGTGGACTGGCAGTTCATGACGGGCGGCAACTGGGTAGCTCATCCTGGCAATGATGGAGTGGAATACGTAGTTAATATTAAAGGCAGCACAAGCCCGCTCGTAGAGGGCATTGAAGATTTTACAGTATCCAGTGAGCAGTATTACCTGCATGTAGATCCGGCTGTAGAGGTATTGGCGACTACGAGATTTCCTATTGTCGAAGGCCCTCATTCCTTGAACAAGGCAGTCGATATGCCTGTGGTCTGGACCAAACGTTGGGGAGTCGGACGCGTGTACTACAACTCGCTCGGACATCAAGCCAACATCATTGACATCCCGCAGGTAAAACTGCTCATGCGCCGTGGCTTCCTATGGTCGGCAGAAGGCAAGACTCAAGCAAGTAACAATGCATCTGCCACTGCAGCTTACTCGGGTATGGGTGATAGTCAGGTTTAAATCAGCATTCATATGTATTAGAGGTTGTTCAAAAAGCCATCTTTTGATCACGAAGTTATACACGTTGCTGACTCGGCATCGAATTTTGCATTCAGGCCCGAAGTGCGGTGCTCATTTAGGTATAAGCCTAAACTCCGCTCCTCCTTCTTTACAGCTTACGAAGCGAGTTTTCAGAGAAAACTTTAACTTCTCGGTGCTGAAAAGCCGACTTTTGAACACGTACTATTTAGTAAAAGTGAAGCTTATTAAAATTGGCAAGCAGAGAGGAAGCATTGAAATGGAAAAGGTACGTGTAGGTATAATCGGCTGCGGCAAAATCAGTGCTATTTATTTTAAAAATTGCCAAACATTTTCGGCTTTAGAAGTTACAGCGTGCGCTGATTTGAACGTAGCAAGAGCAGAAGCGAGTGCAGAGGAGTTCGGTATTGCCAAGGCTTGCTCAGTTGCCGATCTATTGGCGGATCCAGACATTGATCTGGTCATTAATTTAACGATTCCGGCAGCTCATGCTGACGTATGTATACAGGCGCTCGAAGCAGGTAAACACGTGTATGTGGAAAAACCGCTAGCGGTAACCCGCGAAGAGGGTCAACGGATTTTGGCTGCTGCGAAGAAGAACGATCGATTGGTGGGCAGCGCACCGGATACTTTCCTGGGTGGCGGTATCCAAACTTGCATCAAGCTAATTAACGATGGTTGGATCGGAACTCCAATTGCTGCCAGCGCATTTATGATCGGTCGCGGTCATGAGCATTGGCATCCGGACCCTGAGTTCTATTATGCGCCAGGTGGCGGCCCTATGTTCGATATGGGTCCTTATTATTTGACTGCTCTCATTGCTTTGCTTGGCCCAATTCAACGGGTGACGGGCTCAGCCAAAATCTCTTATCCAGAGCGGACGATCACCAGCGCACCCAAATTTGGGCAAAAAATCAAAGTGGAGACACCTACACATGTTGCAGGCGTGCTCGATTTCCACAGCGGTGCTATTGGAACGATTATTACAAGCTTCGATTCCTTTGGTGGTTCGCAAGTGCCGCGCATTGAAATTTACGGAAGTGAAGGCACGCTGAGCGTACCAGATCCGAACACATTCGGTGGGCCTGTATGGGTACGTCGTCACGATGCGAAGGAATTTAGTGAAGTACCGCTAATTCACGGTTATGCGGATAACAGCCGTGGCCTGGGCGTGTTGGATATGGCTTTTGCCATTCGCAACGGCAGATTGAACCGCGCCAATGGAGAACTTGCGTATCACGTTCTGGAAGCGATGCATGGCTTCCATGATGCGTCCGAGCAAGGTATACATTATGTGATGCAAAGCACTTGCGATAAACCTTTGCCATTGCCAAGCGGATTGGTTAGAGGCATATTGGATTAAGCTTACATCATTTGTTAAAGAAAAAAGCCACCGTGGACCGAGCCGCTTGCAATCGCAGCATTCGGATCCAGACAGTGGCTTTTTACTATTTGCTTAAGCAATCTGTGGGACCAAGCGCTGAGTATCCTACACAGGATCCATTCGTTCCACGAATGTTAAGCCAAATGCTCCTTCAAAGCCGTGACCATTTGCGATTGAGCACTTTTTTCGCTGTGCTGCCAAATGATTTCGAACAATACACCCAAACCGGGTAGCACCTGCTCAGCCCCACCGACAGAGTCCTCGATAATACCCGTCAGCTCGTCATCATTTTTATCCGTCACGCGTTGAATAATGGCTTCTCTAAGGGTAATGTTCATAGAAGTTTCCTCACTTTGCTCACTGAATTTACTTGATTTAATATGTGCCAAATTGCTGTGGTTCATGCTTGGTTATGGAGAAATCATTTTATGGTATAATAAAGCACAATGGAAATACGTTCAGCTGAAAAGTCAAACCGTGATTGGATAGAAGGGTGGTAGTTGTCCGTGAAAAAGCAATTTGCCGTTATTGGCTTGGGTCGTTTCGGTACCAGCGTTGCCAAAACCTTGTCAGGATTGGACTTTGAAGTGTTAGCTATTGATAGCAATGAACATCGGATCCAGGAAATATCTTCGGTAGTTACCCATGTTGTACAGGCGGATTCGACAGATGAAGAAGCACTCCGAGCATTAGGGCTGCGTAATTTTGACGTTGTGGTTGTCGCTATCGGTGACGATATTCAAGCAAGCATTCTCACGACCATTATCGTAAAAGAAATCGGAGTACCCAAGGTTATTGTCAAGGCTCAGAATGAGCTTCATGGCAAGGTGCTGAAAAAAGTCGGTGCTGATAAAGTTATTTATCCAGAGCGTGACATGGGCCAACGGGTAGCGCATCATTTGATTTCCAAAAACATTATTGAATATATCGAGCTATCCGAAGACCATAGTATTGTTGAAATCAGAGCCTCTCGGGATATGGTTGGCAAAAACCTGCGGCAGCTGGATATCCGGGCCAAATATGGCTGCAACGTCATCGGAATCAAGACAGGTGTCAAGATGAATATCGCTCCTAACGCTG
Source organism: Paenibacillus baimaensis (assembly GCF_025567575.1). Taxonomy (NCBI): domain Bacteria; kingdom Bacillati; phylum Bacillota; class Bacilli; order Caryophanales; family Paenibacillaceae; genus Paenibacillus; species Paenibacillus baimaensis. The sequence continues at coordinate 72,759 of NZ_JAOQIO010000005.1, forward strand.
AAGAACTGATCGATTCTGAGGATATATTAATTGTTGTTGGGAACAATGAAGATTTACAAAATTTTGAAAAAACGTTTGCGGAATAGCAGGATGAAGAGGAGTAGTGAAGCGTTGATTACATCTGTACACAATCCGCGTGTCAAAGCGTGGGCACAGCTGCTGGACAAAAAAGGGCGGGACCAGCAGCAGCAATATATGATCGAAGGTGTGCATCTCGTGCAGGAAGCATTGGCTTCCGGTGTCAAGATCGAGGTGCTCGTCTACGCAGAGGAGCGGCAGCAGTCTCTGCCTCCGGGAATGCTTCAGTCAGCAGAGAGTGCCGACATTGAATGTATCGCCGTTAGTGAGGCGGTATTAAATAAATGTACGGATGCTTTAACGCCGCAGGCGGTATTTGCCGTGCTGCCCAAGCTGATCTGGGAGCCGCAGGACTTGCTTCAGCCCTATGAGATTGATAGAAAACACTCATCCTCTAGTAAAGAAACCTCCGCGGCTTCAACTCCCAGCCTTGTCGTCGTCATCGATGGCGTGCAGGACCCTGGTAATCTCGGCACGATTATTCGCAGCGCGGATGCTGTAGGTGCTACCGGTATTTTACTGGGCAAGGGCACTGTTGATTTGTACAATCCGAAAACCGTTCGTTCCACAATGGGATCACTGTTCCATCTACCGATTGCCTCGGGAGATTTGGTAGAGTGGCTGCCTTCAGCAGCTTCGCAAGGAGTTGCTATTGTGACTACCAGCCTTCAAGCTACAGCAAGCTGTTATGAGTTCGAATTCCGTCGTCCGGTCTGGTTCGTCATTGGCAATGAGGGACAGGGGGTATCGCCCGAGGTATCCCGTCTTGCAACAGAGCATATACGGATACCTATGCAAGGAAAAGCAGAGTCGCTGAATGCAGCAATGGCAGCGACGGTTGTGCTTTTTGAGGCTATGAGGCAGAGGGGATTATAACGTCAGCGTTCAGCAAAAGTTGTGAGTTGTAATTCAGTTTGTCACCATTTGTAATTTATTTTGTCATAGACTTGGAACATAGAATTTGTCATTCAATTTTTGGCGAAAGTCCTTGATATTACTGAGTTTATTCAAACTTTTTTTGAATAGTAAGTTACGTTCTAACTTACTCATTTTCTAAAAAAACCATAAAATTAACTTCCGAAAATGCTGTAACAAAAACTGTCATAAAACCTATGAGCGGAGGGCTTTATGAATATAATAAGTGAAAATATTAAACGTCTTAGAAAGTTACATAATCTTAATCAAACGGAATTTGCAAATTCTATTGGTGTTTCACAAGGCAGCTTAAGCGATATCGAATCAGGAAAAAGTAATCCCTCGGTTGACACAATTGTTTCCATATTTAGTAGGTATTCATGTTCCCTTGAGTGGTTATTAACAGGTAAGGAAGCGAACCAGAGAGCTGAAAAATTAGAGGATGAGCATAAATTTAATATTCTGGAGAAAGATCTAATTAATACTTTTAGGCAGTTAGATACCGATAATCAAATCGAAACAATTGAAATAATGAAACTTAAATTACGCCACAAATGGAGTCTGTAATATAGATTAGTATTATGAGGTTGACCAGCTATAGCTGGTTAACCTCATTTTTGCAACATAGGATGTGCGAACAGTTATTGCATTAGCGAAAAAGAGAAGGCAGACGGCATAGTTAATTACATTTATTGGGAAATCCCATCTTTTTTAATTCTTGCACCACAACCATGCTAAGTAATTTTTTAGCATTCGTACCTATGTTATAATGATTATGCCAACGAACTGCGTTCCATTTGTCTAGTAATATTACCCAAAACAGTATCACAAAATATCTAGAAAAGTACAATTGAAGTCGAGGACGACTTCTTGATTGATGATATTATAAATGGAGGTGTCAGGCTTGGAAAGAAATGACGATTTAAAGAAGCTGATTAAGTTAACCGGAGAGCGGGCAAAGCTTGACGCTAAAGCAAATGGAACTTATGTGGTTTATAAAGATATATCGGGCAAATTAGTGAAGGAGTATGCAGATGGTATAAAGGAAGATTTACTAGTAGAGAATCAAGAATATGTCTGAATCTAAAAAAGCGATAATGTTTATTTTTGCTGGAAACAATGGCAGTGGAAAAAGCACTATACGCAATTTAATCATTGATCGAATAGGGATTAGTGTAAATATTGATCCAGATGCCTTGGCCCGGCGCATTAATCCATTACAGCCCGAAACTGCTCGAGTTTCAGCTGGAAAGGAAGCGATCCGCTTAGCACGAGACTGTATACGAAATCATCGAGATTTCTCGATTGAAACTACTTTGTCCGGCGGATATGCGGTAAGGCTTATGCAAGAAGCAAGAGCGAAACACTTTGAAATCACAATGTTTTATGTCGGTCTCGGGGATCCGAATTTAAATATTGAACGTGTTGCCAATCGGGTTCGCAATGGAGGACATCATATCTCTTCCAAGGATATATTACATCGTCACCATTCATCCATTCAGAATCTGCTCAAGCATATGGATTTGGTGAATGACTTACTCGTCATAGATAACAGTGCATTAAATGGGGAGATTATTCTTGAGGCCGATAACGGCAGGTTAAGATTCCAAAACGACTTACTACCAGATTGGGTTCTGCCAATTCGAAGCCAACTAGATCATCCATAACTTGAGTCATGCTACGTTATAGGTAGGTATGGTTCGGGTTATTTCTTCATCTTATATTAGGTGATTTTGAGAAAGTCCAGTATTTTGGTTTATCCATAAAAGACATTATCAAATTAATTTACCACAGTTTTTATTTAGTTGATGGGTATATACATCCAACATCGGGAAGTAAGTCGGCTATGAAAATTTTATTTAAAAGAAGGAAGCAGTTGAAGGGCAAAGTCCTGGCTAAGGCTTTTGAGATTATAGATTGGATGTATTCAAGCTTTCCTGAAAATTTTAATAAAGTATTGGAAAATTTTCTTTACCGCGAGCAAGATAGCCAAAAGTATTGGAAAAAGATGAAATTTGAAGAGATATTTTCTTACAAACAATTTCGTGAAATTCAAACAGCTTATGAGAGCTATTGGATTGAAAGATTAGCTAATGGAAGTCGTCGGAGGCACTTGAAAATGAATTTTATCCAACCCGTTAAACTCAAAGCAGATGTGGGAATTGTGAGTACTCCATTGAAACGTCAATTTTTATTTAACGAGTTCATGTCGAACCCTGAGAGTGATGTGTTGTTGACATACATTGAAACTGCCCAAATGGTCGGGTTAGAAAGGCGTTACGTAAATCAACTGGTACTGAGTGGTTTATTGAAGCCCTTAAGTAAGGATGGCAAAAGATATTTACCGAGAAATGACATATTGGAATTACTGAGTCGATGTTGTGGCTCTTTAACTGATGATCATTTTGGAAGGATTACTATCCATGAGGCCATATTAAAATATCCGGGACAAGGGTTAAGCATTGTGAAGATTATTATCTTGATTTTAGAAGGGAAACTTATTCCGAAGTCTCAAGTACAAGGTACTGTTCTTGACACGATAACTTTAAGTATTGAAGAAATTGACAAAATAATTATTGAATTTAAGAAAGATAGAGGAGTTGCCTAGATGGCCTGTATTATATGTAATTGAAAAATTGCAAATAAATTTTCAATTCTAACAATTTAGAAGATTGAGAAGGGCTGATCGTTAGAGTTGATAGCAAGAGGTAACTGCGGATACAATAGAACTGTCTAAATAGAAGGCTCTATTCTATAGTAGGGAAGGACGTTGTTTATTATGGACGAGCTACTTCAAGCTGTTGAAAAAAACATCATGAGTACAAAATCAAATATCGAACGGAACAAGAAATATTATAAATACCCATTTACGACTAACTGCGATCATTATTACACACTTATATTATTACAAAACCGTTTAGATAAATGGGAAAACTTTAAGAACATAATACTAAGTTTTAAAAATAGTCACTGCACGCCCGTAAACAAAAAGAGCGATATACTTGAGAAAACAATAGCTGTTGAAAAGTCTACTGTCCCTGGATTTATCTCTCGAAAAACAGAAACTGAAATGTTAGCTTACATAAAAGTATTAGAGTGGAAAATCGATGATTTGCAAGGAATATGGTTGACGAGTCCACCCTCATAGTCGACAAGAAGGGGATTGATGCGCTTTGGAAAAGGATATTGATTGGCTCATAATAGTTCATTGGAACCGACCTTACTGTAATACAATAGTTAGTCAAGATGAACATTTAGAAAACAAATTACAATTGGGGTGATAATAATGACACTGCTAAATGACGGAGAAAAGGTCACTTTCTTAATCGATCTTTTAGAACGTCATATTGATAAACTTCCGAGTGAGAACAGCTTTGCCAATT
>NZ_JAOQIO010000025.1:0-74671 GCF_025567575.1 Paenibacillus baimaensis
TAATTCACTCTCAAGTTGAACAATGTTCTTCTCAAATTTTGGTTGGATGACTAGAAATTTCATACGAACCCCCATATATTCCAAATTAACACATTATTAATATTTCAACAGACTTAAGAAAATTCCTTTGTTTATTCAACTAATCTCCCTCTATGGAGAATCGCTTTCCTCTTAAATACGCTTGTTTTCTTAGATTTTGAACGTTTTTCTTCCGCGAAAGACAATCAGCACATGGAACAAAGTTGTAGAAAGTCTAAAATATGGGGTGAGGAAAGCGCAAAAATACACCCACCCAGACCACTCGTTTTAAAAAGTGGAGATTCTGGAAATATATGATCGCACCTTTGGATCTCCACATGGCTCATGGCGGTCAACCCTCCCATGTCTCACAGAGTCTTCGCTCCCACATTCCTTCATTCAACCTGTCCATGAGGTGGAGGTCGGATATGCTGCCCGACAGGATCTTCGTCCGTATGTTAGTTCTGTTCCGACTCGTCCGTGCTTCAATTGTCTGTTCCTTTTAATTTGTTCGACTTCTATGAAAACATTGAATCTAAGCTGCTAATGACACTTCCGTGAATCGGGGGATATCCTGTAACATCTTTTCTTCACAAAACCTATGCCCCTTTTTAAGGACACCAAAGAGAACTCGAATCAGCTTATTGCATAGCGCAATGAGCGACTGCATTTTTTTCAAGGGATTATCTGGCCGTTTGGTGTAGTACTGATGTAATGCCTTGAATGCTCGGTTCTTAGCCACCAGTGGCATTATGACGCGAAATAGCAGTGCTCGTAGCCGCTTACGACCGCGCTTGGTGATCTTTGTCTGTCCCTTGTGTTTACCGGACGTGTTTTCTTTTAAGTTCAAACCCGCTAGCTTTATGATTTGATTAGGATGCCGGTAACGCTCAATGTTGCCAACTTCAGCCAGGAATCCAGCTATGCTGTCCCGACCAATACCTTTAATGGCCATTATTTGCTTTACATGAGGGATTTGCTCTAAGAGCTCATCCAGCTTTTCTTCAAGCTCTTCAAACTTACTTTCAAGCAACTCGTACTGTGTTAACAGCAGCTTAAGTTCGAGCTTTGCTAATTCTGTACCTTCTCGGATGCCAACAGAACGGCTTGCAGCTGCTTTCAAACACCTCATACGTTCCATGCCGAGACCTCGCTTAGCCACCTCTCTAAGATGCTTTAACAAAGCCTCCTCTGACTGAGTAGCCAACTCATGTGGCAACAAACAAAGGCTAAGCATTTGGCGTGCAGACTTGCATTCCCAATCTTTAAACACTGTGAGGAACTCTGGAAAGTACCGATCCAACCAATTATGAACCCGGCCTTGCACCACTCGCAGATCAGTCGACAGATGATCGCGAATTTTCATCGCTTCCCTTAGTTCGGCATATTTGCCGTGGAGAAGATTAGGAATGGCGTATCTCCCATCTTTGACAAGCTGTGCGATGACTTTGGCATCTTTAATGTCGTTCTTGGTCGGTGAATTGTCGTCTAATTCTTTGCTTTTCTTCACGTGTAGCGGATTAACCACGCCACATAATACTTGTTGTTCTCCCAGGTAATACGCGAGGTTCAACCAGTAATGGCCGGTGGGTTCCATGCCAACAATGGCGTCCACGAACCCTTGCTCCGTCGCAATATTCCGGAACCATCTCACAAACAATTCAAAGCCTTCTCGGTTATTCTCAAACGTAATCGGCCTCCCGAGCTCGACTCCGCGGTAGTCTTGGGCCCTTGCCACATGTTTGAATTTTGCGATGTCGACTCCGATAATTAAAGTAGAAGAAGTAATTTGATTAATTCTTTCATTTTGAGTAGAATGCATGTTGTAGTCTCCTTGACTTTGTTTTTGGATCCGACGCTGGCCAGCATCTGGGATCCATATACATCATACCAAGGAGTCTTTTTATTTCTCAAACCTCGTATTTCTTCATAATAGGAATGCTGCCCTTTACTTCAATAAACAAAAAAGGATCTGCCGCCAAGCAAATCCTAAACTATAATTCTGCGTTAGTTGAACAAGTATCTAGCTTATTGCACAGGTAACCAAATTTCCATCTCATATTCAGCAGTTTCTTCTTTTCGGAACATACTAGTTTTTACGATTTCAATTTCAGGCATTCCTACTTTTATTTTATACCCTTCCTTGTCAAATACCTTCCATAGCTCCCCATAGGTATTCGGAATTTCATTAGAAGGACCAATATGTTTGAATACAACATATTTTTGTTTGGGAAAAGTAAGAAAAGTCATTCCTTTTTCAACTGTATCGTAATCAACAGCCTCAATCTCAATTCCACAAGTATAAAAGTAATGGTTACTTCTTGGGGGAGGCAAACTCCTACAACTTTATCTGCATTGTTTTCAGAAATAAACTTATACGATTTTGCCCATAATCCTGGAATTGGATAATCTATATCATCACTCCATTTTCCTGACGCACTATAACCTACTATATAAGTTGAACTAAAGGGATTCATTTCCAAACCGTCGAATTAAAGATATACAACCTGAAAGTGACGGTGAAACAATGGAAAAGACACCAGCATGGATTGAAATAGAAGTCTTGATGAAAAAAGAGAAGGATCGGCTATGTTCGAGCGGTACCAAGCCATGTTTTCACCGTTTTTTCGCTGACATGTTGATTTAATTTTTATATGGATAACCAAGTCTATCAGCACGTGTTGAGATAGTGTCTTGTCAAGTGGTGTAAAAGGGGAAAACGCCAAAGTATAGAAAAGATATGAAAAAACAACATAGTATTCCACTGTGGCAAAGGCTATATTCGCTTGGGCATTGGCGCATATAGCCTTTGGTTGTCAGGGGTCTATCTGGTGTTAAAATGTCAAACCCAAGTATATGGCGAGTTCCGTCATTGTTTACTGCTATTGCCACAACAAATGCCATGTTATGAGCTCGGCCGCCCTCACGTACCTTGGGAAATGTCGCGTCCAACCAAATGTACGGATACTCTCCGATTAGTGGACGGTTACGAAAAGCTTCAACGTCTTCATCAAGTTCATTACAGAGACGTGACACTGCACAATGCAAATTCATTCTTCCTTTGTGTTAGGATATCGTCAACCATTAGGGAGATCAACCGAAACACATTTCACTTGAGTAATTCCGTTTAACCCTGCGACTTGAGTCCCGCTCCGATTCCATATTGTGTTCTAACCAGAATATCGACTATAGGCCGCTGTAGTTATTCCTTTAAATAATGTGAACTGGTTTCATACAGGAATTGTCAGTGTGATCGAAGTTCCTTCCCCGACCGCAGATTCGATGATCACTTCGGACCGATCGCCGTAATGCAGCTTCAGACGCTCCATCACATTTGCCAGGCCGATTCCGGACATTCTGCCGGAAGGCTTCGCGGTATCGGTTTCGTCTACCACGGTCATTTTGCCCATAATCGCAGCGATTTTCTCCGCAGTTATTCCATCTCCGTTATCGGCCACTGTAATTCTAAGACCGTTCAAGCGGCGCTCCGTCCGTACGGTAATGAGCCCTTCTCCCCTGCGCGCCAAGCCGTGAAAGATCGAATTTTCCACCAAGGGCTGCAGTATCATTTTGGGAACCAGATGCGCCTCATGCGCTTCGGGTACCTCATCCTCAAAAACAATGCCCGAGCCGTACCGCATCTGCTGTATTTGCATATACGCCTTCAATGTGCCTAGCTCATGCTGCAGCGGGACAAAATCGTTCTTACGGTCGATGCTGTAGCTCAGGATAAGTATGAGCGAGCGGACGGTTTCCTCGATTTGCTCCCCTTTGTTCTGTCTGGACAGGCTGGAGATGCACGTTAAGGTGTTATATAGAAAATGCGGCCGAATTTGGTTCAGCAGAAACCGAAGTTCGATGTCCTTCTTCTTCTGCTCGGTTTTTTCAATATCCTCTACAAGGAGCTGGATTCGCTTCAGCATCGTCTGAAAGCTGTATGCCAGATGGCCGATCTCATCGTTCCGTACAGCCAAGTCGGAATTGGAAGTCAGCCGTCCGTCCTTGATCCGGTCCATCTGCTTTGCCAGCTTGCGAATCGGCAGTGTCACGTGACGGCTGATGACGAGTACGCAGGCAAAGAGAAGAAAGTACCACAGCAGGCCAAGCTTCAGAATACGCGAGGTAAGTCCCTGCACACTCTGCTGAAAAATTTCCTCTTTCGTCAAAGAAACGAAATACCAGCCAAGCCGGTTGCGGTTACTCTTCGTCGCCATGATCGTACCTTTCGGACTCTGTACATCATGGATTCCGTTTGGCATCTCAATCAGGTGCTGCAGCAGCTCTGATGAGGGCGGCTGATCGGGGGCGAAGGGCGGGGAGTCGACGGTCAACAGCATGTCCCCGTCATAAGCAACCACGTCGTTGTACGTATTGAACAGCACATAGCTTTGATTCTGGTCGTACAGGAAGCGGCCCAGCTCCTGGGTCAGCTGAAGCTTGTTAATCTCCGCCGCAATCGTCAACTTGTCGTTGCCCAGCGCATCCTTCATGGATAAGACGAACGAAATCGTTTGCCCCGTGGAGAGCGGCGAATAGTAGGGGCGGCTCCAGGAAATGACGCCTGGATTTTCTCGCGCAATTTTGAACAGCTGCATAATTTCCGGATGTCCGACGACGTCAAACAGTACGGGACTGCTGGAATAAATACGGCCATCCTGAGTGGACACGAAAATATGATTGATGAGGCCCTGGTTATTCTGCATGTAATTACGCAGCGCCTCTTCAATCTCGGGTGCATCCGAGGGCTTGGAGAAGACGGGATGCTGCGAAACGCTGAGCAGAATATTGCGGATATTTTGCAGGTACAGGTCCAAATATTGACCGGTTCGCTCGATATATAAGTTTTGGTCGTTCGATTTTTGCGCGATCAGCGCGTCCTTGGAACTGCTCGTTACCGTGTACAGCAGTCCGAAGAGCACCAGCACGGTAGGGATCGTCAGCAGAAACATCAACTTGGCAAAAATGCCGAAGCGAATTTGCGGTATAAGGTTCATGAGCTGCGGAACTCCCTTGGCGATTTACCGAAATGCTTGCAAAATATTTCCGTGAAGTAGCGGTAGTTAGGAATTCCGATCCGCTCGGAGACCTCATAAACTTTTAGCGTGCTGTTTTTGAGCAGCTCCGCCGCCTGCTCCAGCTTGATCCGTTTGACGTAGTCCTGAAAATATTCCCCGGTTTCCCTTCGAAACAGCGCGCCAAAGTAATTGACGCTGAGGCCCGACTGAGCAGCGGCGTCAGTCAAGTTGATTGTTTCTGTCATATGCTGCGCAACATATTCAATGGCCAAGCTGACCTCCAGACGGTAAGTTTTTTCCGGCTTGGTAGACTGGGTGGCGGGGGGAGCGATGGATTTGCGCGCCTTGTGCAGAGCATCCAACAGCTCCTGGTCGCGGTACACTCCCTTGACCAAATAATCCGTAGCGCCGAGCAGCAGCGCCTCACGGACGTAGTCGAATTCTCTATGGCAGGTCAGTAAAATAACCGGAAGCGCCAGATTGCGCTCCTGCAGCGTTCTCATTAAGCTGATGCCGTCCATGACCGGCATCATAATATCGGTGATCAGGATGTCGGGAGCGCTGCTTTCGATCAGCTCAAGTGCCTCCAGACCATGTCTTGCCTCGCCAGCAAGTCGGTATCCGTGCTCTGCCCACGGAAAGAATCGCATGCTCTCGCGAATCGGTATTTCATCGTCGACGATCAGTACTTTCGGATCAGCCATGTTGATCCTCCCCTCGCAATCAGGTTGCTTACTTTCAGTATAACAGGATTATCTGTTGCCCGAATATCCGAAAATCAGCGATATTGTCAGGAAATCAACGATCTATGACGACAGGCGCGGAGATCATTGATTATCTGACAATATCGTCGTCTCACTGTATATTCAGCTTGTGACGGTTGCGTATAAAATACGAAATAACGGCACACAAAAAAATGCTTGGGGGGAACCTGAATGACGAAAGAATTGCGCGGGGTGTGGAGGTATCGCACATTGTATTTGATGCTTCTGCCGGGACTCGTATATTATGCGATTTACCGCTACGGGCCGATGTGGGGCTCGGTCATCGCTTTTAAAGATTTCAACATTATGGACGGAATCTGGGAAAGCCCGTGGGCCGATCCGTGGTATAAGCACTTTGCTTATTTTTACAACTCGCCTTATTTCGAGCAAATTTTGATCAATACTTTTCTGATCAGCGTTTACAAGATCATCTGGGGCGTGCCGCCGGGGATTATACTGGCACTGCTGCTTTATGAGGTGCGAAACGCCCGATTCAAAAAGTGGATTCAGACAATCAGTTACCTACCCCATTTTTTATCATGGGTCATTATTTATGGCATCGTCTTCGCCTTCCTGTCGGAAACGAGCGGAATTGTCAGTAGGTGGATCAAGGAATATATCGGCCATTCGATCCCGTTCCTGCAATCGACGGACTGGTTCCGTACGATTCTGGTCAGCTCGGAGGTATGGCAAACCGCCGGCTGGAGCGCGATCATTTACCTCGCTGCACTCACAGGAGTCGATCCGACGCTGTATGAGGCGGCGCGCTGCGACGGTGCAGGACGGCTTCGCATGCTGTGGCACATTTCACTGCCAGGAATCCGCAATGTTATCGTCCTGCTACTGATTCTGAAGCTGGGACATATTCTCGACGCCGGATTTGACCAAATTTATATCATGTACAATGTGCATGTATACGCAGTGGCCGACATTATCGACACTTGGGTGTTCCGGGTCGGCTTGGAGCAGCTTAATTTTAGCTTAGGTGCCGCTGTTGGGTTGTTTAAATCGCTCATCGGTCTTGCGCTTGTCATTTCCGCCAACCGGATCGCCAGAAAGTGGGGTGAAGGCGTATGGTAATGTCCACGAAAGAGAAGGTGTTTCTGTGGTTTAACTATTTGCTGTTGTCGTTGTTTGCACTGAGTATCGTCTTCCCGCTGCTGTACGTGGTCTCGGTTTCCGTAACTCCTTACAGCGAGCTGGTCAAGCATGGCGGGTTCGTCGTCATTCCGAGTGAGGTGACATTCGACGCTTACCGGATCTTTTTATCCGATTCGCTTATTCCAAGCGCTTACAAGGTGACGGTTTTCATTACGGTGGTCGGTACAGCGGTTAATCTGGTGCTGACCTCATTCATGGCGTATCCGCTCAGTAAAAAGTTCCTGCCGGGGCGCAACATGCTGTTGTTCCTTGTCGTCTTCACCTTTTTGTTCAACGGAGGCATCATTCCGACTTACTTGATCGTGAAAAGCACCGGACTCATTAACTCGCTCTGGTCGATGATTATTCCGCTTGCCGTAACTTCGTATAATTTGTTAATTATGAAAACCTTTTTTGAAAATTTACCTGAAAGCTTGTACGAGGCAGCGCGAATAGACGGGGCGGGCGAGCTACGGATTTTCGTCCAGCTGGTGCTTCCACTATCGATGCCGATTATGGCGACGATCGGATTATTTTATGCCGTTAACCATTGGAATGAGTTTTTCCAGGCGATCATGTACATCAACGATAACTCGAAAAAACCGCTGCAGGTTGTGCTAAGAGGGATATTATCCAGCGCGATGAATCCCGACCAGCAGGCGGCGCTTGAGCAGACACTGCCGAGCGAGTCGCTGCAGATGGCGGCCGTCATCCTGACGGCGCTGCCGATCCTCGTCGTTTACCCTTTCGTCCAAAAATATTTTACACAAGGCGCTCTTCTTGGATCTGTTAAGGGTTAACATAATTCATATATGAAAAGGTGGTAGTCGTATGAAAAAGGGTATGGTCAGATCGCTTTCCATTTTGACATTAGTATCGGTTGCAATAACCGGATGTTCCTCCGGCGCTCCAGCCGCAAACAAGGCTGCGGAGCCTGCGAAGAAAGCAGACGCACCGGCTGCGGGAGCTGCCGCTCCTGCTTCCAAAGGACCGGTGAAGGTAAGCGTGTTCGTATCCGGCTCCGGGGTTCCGACACCGGATAAGGATCCAATCCTGCAAGAGCTGAATAAGGTTCTGAATATGGATTTGGAATTTAACGTTGCAACCAGCGATTATACACAGCAGCTCAATGTCAAGGTCGCCGGCGGCACACCGCCCGATATTTTCGAAGTAGCCAAAATCCAGCTGGAGGAGCTGTCCAAGCAAGGGCTGTTACTCGATCTGGCTCCATATATCGACAAAATGCCTAATGTGAAGAAGACGTTCACCGCAGAAGATTTGACGAAGGGTAAAGTGAACGGCAAGCAGTATTCCCTGCTCAAACGTGGTCTTCAGCAGCAGAACGCGCTTTGGGTGCGCAAGGACTGGCTCGACAAGCTGGGCCTGAAGGAGCCTAAGACGCTCGACGAACTCAAGGAGATGCTGGTGGCATTTACGGAGAAGGATCCGGACGGCAACGGCAAGAAGGATACCTTCGGTCTTACCGGTACGGGCGATTTCACGTCACTTAATGCGTTCAGCCCTATCTTTGCCGCATTTGGAGTGCCCGTTCCCGGCAACTTCACGATCGATAACGGCAAGGTGAATTATTCGACGACCGATCCCCGGACAACAGAGGCGATTAAATATATTGTCGAGCTGATTAAACTAGGCGTTGTTGATCCCGAGCTGATGGCCAATAAAGGGCTGAAAGACCAGCAAAAAGCATTCCAAGGCCAGGCTGGCGCCATTTACCGTGCATGGGGAGAGCTTGCGAAGGACAACTATGTGGCCGACTACAAAAAGATCAATCCGAACGCGGATTGGCAGCCGGTTGGCGCTTTGACCGGACCGGGCGGTACATTTAGCGGATTTTATGACCAAGGCAACGTATTTGGACGCATCGCTCTTCCGAAGAGCTTGGAGAAGAAGCCTGAAGTACTGAACAAAGTATTGGAGTATCTGGACTATATTACTGAGCCGGGTAAAGGCCAAACCTTGGTTAACTACGGGATAGAGGGCAAGCATTACGAAATGGTGAACGGCCAAATGAAGCTGCTGCCGGCAATTTCAGAAACCGCTTATGCGTTCCAGGTGCAGCTAACCGGACGTACGGAGGGTCCGTATTTGAAAACGAAATTCCCGAATCAGGCGAAATATATCGATTTTGCATACAATCTGCCTGTGCTGAAGACTTACAACGGCTTGATTCCGAATCCGCCCGGTGTTGTCGTAGATGACAAGAACCGTTTTGAGCAGGAAGAGGTCATCAAGTTTATGTATGGAAAGCGTCCGATTGCCGAGTACGTTCAGTTCGTGGACACGATGAACAAGACGTATCAGCTGCCGCTTTACCTGCAAGAAGCCGACAAAGCGCTTAAGGCCTTGGGTTATTTGAAGTAATCATCGTTCACTGATATGAAGGAGGGGACTTACATGCTCATCTTGGAAAAAGCAAGGGAAATTCCGGTATTCCACGAGGCGGATGTGTGCGTGCTCGGAGGCAGCTGTACAGGGGTGTTCGCCGCTGTACGGGCGGCCCGGCTCGGCGCCAAGGTAGTCATCATCGAGAAGCAAAATGCGTTCGGTGGTGTTGCAACGTCGGGTCTTGTTAACGTTTGGCATACGATCTACGATACGGTGTTCCAACGCCAAATTATCGCAGGCATGACGACCGAGACGATCGAGCGTTTGCACCGCAGAGATGCGGTCGACGAGGAGCAGCGCAGCCATTCAGTCGGCTACGTGCTGAACACGGAGGAGCTGAAGATCGAGCTGGATGAGCTAATCTTGGAGGCTGGAGTGAAGACGTATCTGCACACGATGTTCGTTGCACCTCATGTGGTGGACGAGGAACTGAAAGGTGTCATTGTCGAGAACAAGTCAGGGCGCGGCGCTATTATGGCGAAATATTTCATCGATGCGACGGGTGATGGCGACTTATGTGCAAGGCTGGGTGTCGAGCACCGATTGTCCTCCTACTTCCAGCCGTCGACGATGTGCGCGAAGATTGGCGGATGGGGATCGCACGGTGATATCCAGAACGCGGTTACAGGCTCGGATCAGCTGAAGGGAATCGATCTGCAAAAGGCGCGGCTTCAGTTTAAGGATGAATTCCAGCTACCTGAGGGCTTTGGCTGGGGACGTCATGTGCCAGGCAGCAGAGATGTATATATGTATGCCGGCACACGCGTCTACCATAAAAACAGTGCTGATGGCGAAGATCTGACCTACAGTGAGATTGAAGGACGTCGGCAGGTGCGTTCGATCATGGACTTGGTCCGCAAGTACGGGCCGGACAACAACCTGTCATTGGTATCGCTGCCCTCGTATATCGGAACGCGGGAAACGCGCCACATCAACTGCGCCTACCGTCTGACGGGTGAGGATGTGCTGTATGGGCGCCGGTTCGACGATGCGATCGCCAACGGTAGCTATCGTGTCGATGTGCATCACCAGGAGAAGCCGGGTCTTACGTTCAAGTATTTGGACGGTGAGCAGGTGTACATTCGTCCGGGTTATCCGCATGAAGTCAGCCGCTGGAGAGAGCCAATGGAGAAGGATCCGACGTTCTACCAAATTCCGTACCGCAGCTTGCTACCGGAAGGACCGTACAGAAATGTGATCGTAGCAGGCAGAATGCTGGATGCCGATGAGGAAGCGTTCGGCGGCGTGCGCGTCATGGTTAACATGAACCAAACCGGCGAAGCCGCCGGAGTGGCCGCTTATCTGGCACTTTCGCAAAGCAAGAACTTCCACGAGCTGGATACCGCAGAAATCCGCTCCACGCTGGTACAGGGCGGCTCGCTCATTATTTGATGCACAGACCAATCGTATAGGCAAACTTGACCTGATTCAAATCTTTGAATTTTCGTACCTTATTTCTCAATCGTTGTGATTATTTACTCCCTATAAAGAAAAAAGTCCCGATGAAGTCTATGCTCATCGGGACTCAGCGGTTCCACACATTTTTTACTGGTTCCACAGTTTTTTAACCGGTTCCAGACTACAATTCAGCTAGATGCTTAGCATCTTCCGCGTCCATTTTTACTTTTCTCAGCTTTGATTTTCTTGCTCGCTGGGGGATCAAAGGATTCAAAATAATGATCTTATACGCTTGCTTTTGAAGAGCAGCTACAAGCCCTAAATGATAATGTCCTGTCGATTCCAATACAATAGCTGGCCTTCTCTCCGTTAAGGACTCTACTTCCTCAAGCCTTGAAATGAGGCTCTGAATACCATCAAAGGTATGCAAGAAACGAAACGACTTTCCCAAGGATTTGTTGCGTTCAAGGAAAATAAAGCCTTCACTTTCTCCTTTTGATACATCAATACCAACAACAGGATTCATAATGCCCTCCTCAAATAAATATGACCGATACCCACTAACCATTGCACTGTCATAGCTTCGCGTGTTATACGAGATCAATGTCTCAACCAGCCCAATCATGGTTTGTGCAATAGCAGGTGAACAGTTTGTGTAACGGGCTATGAGCCCACCTATTTTATCGTTCTCACAGGCTAATGCTAATTTTAACGCAAAAAATGAGGTTAGCCAGATTTAGCTGGTTAACCTCATAATACGAAGTATTTACAGACTCTAATATTCTTCAGATTATCCCGCTGAGGAAATTTAGTCGTTACATATAATCTTCACCTGCAACAAATAAAGAAACCATGAATTCTGTGGCTACTACAACATCACCCTCTGCAACAGTTGCGTCTGCACCTGTAACCATTCAACCGGCATCGCCACTGTCCATGGCCCCCTCAACAGACAAAAAGCTGGTCGATGCGCATGTGACAAGAGTCATTGATGGTGACACATTTGAGGTCAGTATCAATGGTAAGAAAGAGACGGTTCGAATGATTCTGGTCGATACACCCGAGACTAAAAAACCGAATACACCTATTCAACCTTTCGGTGAAGAAGCATCGGCCTTCACTAAAGCAACCCTTGAAGGAAAAGATGTAAAACTTGAACGTGATGTTTCAGAGCGGGATAAGTATAAACGGCTACTTTATTATGTTTATCTGGGTGACAAAATGTTTAATGAGATTCTTCTCGAAAAAGGGCTTGCCCGTGTGGCCACATTCCCCCCTGACGTGAAATATGTAGATCAATTCAGAGCCATTCAAAAAATAGCTCAGGAAGCTAAACTGGGTATCTGGAGCCTTGAAAACTATGCTACTGATAAAGGTTTCGATGATAGCAAATCTAAGAAAGATGCTGCTGATAAGCCCAAAGAATTTGAGACCCACAAGCCTACTTCAGCAGTAGAACCTAAAGAAACTCCTGCTGCTAGCAGTGTTCATTACAACAACTGCACGGAAGTAAAAAAAGCAGGCAAAGCCCCTCTTCACCGCGGTGATCCAGGGTATAGCAGCAAGCTCGACAGAGACAATGACGGAATTGCTTGTGAGTAGCTATCAAATTCTGCTGGAAGGTTGTGTAATATGAATGTACTTAAAGGTCAGAAAGTCGATGTTAAAAATGCTTACTATTTGTTTCTTAAGGCGTTAGAAGCATCTAAAAGATTGGCAATTGCAAAATTGACCCTTCGTTCAAATACTAAATTGTGTGTATTAAAGCCGATTAATGGTAATTGTTTGCAGTTGGCAACGATGCATTACATTAATGAAATACGACCATCTGAAAATGTTCCAAACCTGTCTACCAATATTTCAGTTGATCCAACTCAATTAAAATTAGCCTTACAGATCGTAAAAAATATGACGGGTAGTTCAGACTTAGCCTCTTATACCAATCCTGAGCAAGAGCGACTATCAGCTACCATACAGTCAAAGATTGCCGGCCAACTTATCGTTTCAAATCCAGTTCAAGAAACACATGTTGTGGTTGATCTTCTAGAAGCACTTCAGGAAAGTATAAAATTAAATAAAGGCAAGGGAAAGATTTCATCAAGCAAGGAAGGCAAACGAAGTGCACGTAAAGAAAAGTTAGGATAGGTTCAATATACTACCATAACAAATAGCCAAATGCCAACATTAAAAAGTATCTCTTGGCTATAGCGTTCAGCTCAAAGACTATCAAATTTTTGTGTAAATTCTTTTACTCCCATACTTTCAATTAAAAATTTACATTATCGTTCGACAGTGTAAAACCGGCTAACAGACAATAGCGGGTTTATACATAAGTTAGAAGCTATATTATCCTGAGTAAGCTCATCTCCACCTGCCACTAAATCATTACTTGTTAATACAGAAAGAAGTACTTCTAAAGGATCAATGCTTGTCCATTGACTTGCACCATATGGAGGCTCCTTGGTATGGTCGAGAAGAGCATACAGCACGCTTAGCGCCTATGATGGGGTTGGTAACTTATCTGTCTATATCCATCGAGATTACCGCGGCCGCGGGGATGGCAAGGAGCTCCTACAGTAATTAGAAACCATAGCACATAGCTTCTACAGACTTGTTCTGTTTACTTTTCTATTCAATGCTCTCGGGAAGTGGGAACACCTAAGAACCAAAGAATCCTAGATGAAATCATGTGGATGTGAAGATTATGGAGAAGCTGCTCTAAGATTAATGATCATCAGAAGTGTCTAACTGATACTACCTTATATTTGAGATCCGCATCGTTCATTGACAACCGATTGCGCTATCCTGCCCTTTCGTTGAGTGGCTTTACAACTCCAAGGTCATATTTTAAAAAAGGGCTTCAGTTAGTTTTTGTTCTGTAAGGTGAACTAAGGTTACTCCTAACGCTTCGTTTACATAATGAGTTATTTAGCGGAAAGGTCATCAATCGCTTGAACAGCTAGTTCCAACGCTTTAATTCTTCTTTCTAAAAGCGTTCTTTGGGGACTATTAGCCTTTGACTTAACGTAACTGTTTTCAATTGATGGAAATAAACCAGTAATAACATTGCGAGCTTCTGCTAAATCTTCCTGTGTGTAATGATGGGGTTTTTGATTCCAAACGCTTTCTAGCGTGGCTAAGCCGATATAAATAGCTTTGAGTCGTTTCTTTACTAGGGTAGTATTTGTTCCATTTTGAGTCATCTGGGACAAGGCATTCTCGAGTTTACTGATTGTCGATTGTAATGATTTTATCGATTCCAATTTATCTAACTCTGTTATTTGTTTAATTACAATATCGTCTTTGTTCACCGCTACGAATCCTCCTCTAACCCTACTTTTTTCACTCGCAACACTATACCACATATCGGAATAACCTGCCTGTTAGTTTAGCAAGTTACAGGTCAGTCTACTGCTTGTCGGCAATCGGACAATGTTCTTGTCACGAATCGGGAATCGGATCAAGTTCTTGTCATTGACAAATGACAAGAACTTGATCCGATAACTAAAAAAGCCCTCGGTTTACGCGGACTTCATTCGGACAATGTTCTTGTCAACCGAAAGGTGGTGGTGGTGGAGGAGTATACGATTTCATTTTACCAAGTGCATGTTTTGCTGCCCTAGTTATAAACGGACACTTGTATTTAAAGGGCTCTGTGGTTTTCAGGTTTGAAATAGCATTCAATTAGAGTACCATCACCTGGAGCCACACTATAATTAAATGCCATTTGCGGGAAACTGCATTCAACCGTTTGATTTATTTGATGCCAGTTAGGTACTCTGACTTCGCTAACCCCTTTACCTGCTTGCTGTAGCCATTGTTCGAAAAAGTTGAAGCAGAAGTTCACTGTAATTTTGTCAATTATCCAGTACAGCTGATTTATTCGATTTTGCGTTATGGGTTCTGTTTTAGAATGGTGCAAGAACCTACTTTTTAAGTAAGATATTTTTTCACTGATTATCTGAGCAGCAACTCTACCTTCTTCTATGTCGTCACCCCAAGGGAGTGAATAGAATCTCGTTGATTTTAAAATAGTTGTTCTCCAAAATACATATGCGTATGCGTAAGGGCAAATTGGTGGGAATTCTTTACCTTCAGCTTTCAACAACCCTTGTAGAGCGCTGATGCAGTAGCGATGCTCTTTTAGCATCTTCTTTCTTATATGACGTTCAACAGCTTTAAAAACCGCTTTATTTCGATGGTTCAGTTCTTCTAGTATTTGTTTTGGATCACCCTGCTCTTCATTCGGTTTAGTTGTTTTTCTCCATGAGTGCGAAAATGAAAATACTGTAGGTTGACCTTCAACAGTCAGAAGACTAATTGACGTGTGCTGAGGCAAGAAAAGCCATTGTGACTGCGTATTTGACTTCGTAGAGTGCGATAGCCATGCCGTTACAGTTGGATCCTGAATATCATCAATCGGTTCAATCCACACATTCTTCCATTCCGGACTGAAACAGCTTGTTAATAGATATCCTCAAATGCAAGTGAAAGGATTACTCAGTCCCTTATCACTAATGAGAAAAGGAATGCGTCCACCACATTTCGGACAACAATCGAGAAGTATAGTTTCGTGAAATGGACATCTTTTAATTAATACAAATTGATGAAACCAACTGTGGTACCCATGGGATAAACAATCGTGACACCAATGTAGGTGCTCTGGGAACCATGTATTCCATCGTTCACGAAAATAATTCAGCGGCTCAAATAGGGTAACAACTGATGATTGTTTGCAATCCCCAACTAAATCGGATTCAAACACCTTATTTAGCAAGGCTGCGTTAAATCCGCTTAACTGTATTAACCTCCCTCCTGCTATCTCCGATATTGGGATTTTTAATTCTTTTAACGTCATCATTTCCAAAAAAACGTAGTATATCATTTCTTTCAAGGCGATTTGCAAAAGCCAACTTTTCAAAAATGGACCAAGGCGTTTCATACGCCTTGATCCATTCCTTCCTCCAAACAAAGTTCATACTCAGCCTCCTTGTGCCACTGCCATGTATATTTCAGATTCGACATAGCCAGAGGAACGAATTGCTTCTCGCCATTGGTTTTTGTTTATCCAATCGCCTTGGTCACCGTGTACTCCATTTTTCTTCAGCGCATTTTCGACCGTAAAGGCAAAATATTCCATCGGAATTTCAAAATCGGTTGATAACCCGTACTCCTTTCTAACATCTGTAAAAATCTGATACAGATTCTTGGCTTCCTTTGCAAGCCGTTCCCCTCGGTGGAATGCATCAGGAAAGATTTACTTGAACGTTATGTTCATGCATCGTTTTAGGAGAGCTGTAGGCTTCGCCGCTGTGAGCCATTCCAACTAAAATTCCAGCTAATTGGACACACAGTTTCATAATGGACCTCGTTGATCGCCACTAAACTCATCGTCATCATGAAGATAAAACGTCGGAGGCGTGAACGCCCGCGTTTGCTAAACTTCATCTGCCCGGTCCATTTGCCTGAACTTGCTATAGTTCTCCGTTTAGTGTAACAGGTTATTTCTTCTTATATTCTATAGCTGTCCCTATTCCGACTCCTATCGCAATACCGACCCCAATTCCTAAACTCAGGTTATCAAACAACAGACCGAAAGCTGCTCCCACTGTAAGTCCTAAAGCAATTCCACTTCCCAATGCTTTCTTTGGTCTTTTACCATTATCCATGCCCATCCCCCCTCCATCGATACACTCGACTGGTGTGTACATGTTCTTCTAATACGGAATTGCAAGCTTGTCAAAGTCGTAATTCGTCAGCGACTTGACCATTTCGACGTACCCCTTGTGTTCTGACGATCACTATATTATTGGTGCTTAAAGGTTCAATCTATTTTAATCGCGACTTGTTAGGCAGTCTCATCCAACGTAATTTAGCCTTATATGAAATTCGTGTTCCTCAGACCCGAGATTTGCCGCCGACTTTCTTCAGATTCGACCTCGGGGGCGACACCCTTGTCTTAAGCGAATGGCTACTACTGCCTTCACCATTCGGAACTTGTAACCTCCATAGTTTAGTATAATTGCCCATTCTATAGATGTCTTAGTTTATCTGGATTTGCTACGGAATAAATCGTCTGGATCTGATTATTTTTAAAAGCAAATGAATATACATATTGAATACCTTCACTAAAGTTAATGTGAATCCCCGGCAGCCCATTCACGGATAGGAAAATGTAACTGAATTTTCCCTCGTACATTTTCAGCAGGTTCTGATGTAATTTGATGACTTGATCGATGCCGATAATAGGAATCTGCGCCGCTCTGACTTTGCCTCCCCCATCCGAATAGAACACCACGTTTTCACTTATCAGTTCAAGCAGCTTATTTGTATTTCCTTGCATGAGTGAGTTTACGAAATCCTTGACTTTCTCTTCCGCAACCGAGATCGACGGGGTCGGATCCGGTTCGAAGTGGATGCTTTTCTGGGCGCGATGGAAGATTTGACGGCAATTCGCACTGTTTTTTCCGATCATTTCGGCAATTTCGTCATATGAATAGTGAAAAATCTCGCGGAGAAGAAATACGGCTCTTTCCACCGCGTTAAGCTGTTGAAGGAGCAGAAGATAAGCCGTGGAAATAGATTCTCGTTGCAAATAAGCATCGGAGGGATCGGATTCCAGGACCCCTTGTTCAATCAGGGGCTCCGGTAACCAGGGTCCAACGTACATTTCCCGTTTTTTGGCTGATGAACGTAAAAGGTCAAGACACCGATTCGTTACGATTTTGTATAGATACGCTCTTTCATTTTGAATCGCATTAGCATTGGGCAATTGATCATAGCTCAGAAAGGCTTCTTGTACAATGTCTTCCGCATCCATGACACTTCCCAACATTCGATAAGCTAACGAAAAAAGAGGGGTTTTATAGGCTTTATACAATGTCTCTAAGCTCACGAAAGTATCCTCTCTCCTTACTCTCTTGCGAGAGTATATGTTGTACGGCTCTTTTGGCGCTTGCTGTCGCAGCATCGACCAATAATTCACCATGTGTTACCCATTCTCCTGCCACATATAAACCCGTAATTTCCGGGACAGCGGGCCCTGGGTTCTCTTGACGTTTCGTATGCATAAAATCATAGCTAACCGTAATCTTCGGAAGGTATTGACTGACAATCAATTCATCCTTCCAACCCGGTTGAACCAAATCTAGGGTTTTTTCCAGCACTTGTAATTCCTTATCTGATTCCTCCCCATTTCCTTGATACTTAATAACGGATATGACTTGAGCCCCATCTTCACTTAGATAAGCCGCACGCGACTGGTTGGAGAGAAAGACCGTTTGATCAATTCCATAAACAAATTGTTGTTTCGGTTTTGGCAGACGTCGCAAAGCTACATCTAAACAAGCAGCCGTGATTTCAATCGCTTGTTCTTTCCAAATGTGAAGAGCGGTTGCTTCAGCACGGGGAACCAGTTGGCAAGTGATCGCAGGCGGAGATGTGACGATAATATTTTTCGCCTGTATTTTCGTTCCGTCTTCACAAACGACCTGTTGCACTATTCCGTTGTGATGATCAATAGAAACAACCTTGCTCTTCTTTAAAAATGTTACCCCATGGTCCGTTGCTTTTTTCTCTAATTCATCGACCGTTGCGCCCCAGCCTCGATCCAGATACAACACACCTTTAAGCGAATTTTGAAGTTGTTTTAATACAGGACCAGCAGCTTGTAAATCAGGTGCTACCACATAACTTGCCGTACGCAGTAAAGAGTAGAATAAATTCCGCACCATGAGATCATATAAATTTCCTTCGACCCATTCACGGAGACAGATTTGATCATATCGGTGGGTATCCAGTTTTCCTAATTTCGTGAGCCAGGAGGCAAGCTCCATTTTACCCTTCCAAGTTAAGAGAGGAGTGGTGAACAGGGATTTAAATCCCATAGGCATAGTAAGTAATTTCCCTTTCCATATTCCATACCCATTGATCGAAGGTTGATTTCCTTGCAAACTCAGTCCCAATTCACGGAACGTTGCAAGAGCATCTCCATGATATAAGGCATGCCCGCCTAAATTAAAGTAAGCTCCCTTTTTCTTATTGGAAATGGCTCGACCTCCTAAGCGATCCTGTTTTTCAATCACAATCGTTTGTTTTCCCGCTTTTGCTGCATAGATTGCAGCCGTTAACCCTGCTATTCCTCCACCCACAACTGCTACTTCATATTTTAGCATCGGAATCATCCCTTTCGATTTTGTACCCGTATGACGGGGAAGGGAGGCGGAATGTGACACAATTAAAAAAGAAATTGTTGAAGAAGCGAAAAACAATACCACCCAAATTTGGAATAAAAGAAAATAATCCTTGCTATTCAAGGCTTCTCGGGTATGTGAGTATGGTGCGATCAAAAGAACTTGAACCTAAGAGATAGCGCCAATCTAGGCGCACGTAATAAAAATCCTGTCTTTTATTCGATTTATTCCGGGCGGGGATTTAAAGCGGTTGTGTTGCAAAAATATAAAAACTACGTGTGCCCACGCTATATTGGTTTGACTATGTTGCCAATCCAAATAGTACATGAATCAGTTCAACTGTTGAAAGGACAGACGAATGATGAGTACATTCGGTCTATCCTTTTCTGATCATATGCATGGCCTTGATTCCCATTAATGTCTGATCAGCAGTCCGGAACGATTTGAAACCATGCATGGGACTGGTAATTTCTTTATAAACCGGTGATCTTGCTCTACCATCTTGTTGAGGTACTTGGTTTGTCTGATAAAGGCTGGTTTAAGCTTCTCCAATCTATCCCTGGTATAGGAGAAAAAATTTCTGCAACGATTGTCTCCGAAATCGGTGAGATCGATCGGTTTAATCACCCAAAAAGCTAGTTGCATTCGCTGGAGTAGACCCTAGCGTATATGCGTCTGATAAAAAGAAAACGACAGATGAAATAATCCCACGCAATAAAAGATTAAGAGAATTTTACGATAAGAAACGACACGAAGGCAAACCCTTTAGAGTAGCCGTCATCGCTTGTTTTAACAAACTTTTACATTGTATTATGCGCTACTAAAAAGCAAAACAGATTTCCAAGATGCGGATCTAAAGCTACAACCAACTAAATAAACAATAAATTTCCAAATAAAAATTGGGGAAGTTTATTCGTTTAACGTAATCCTTTTTCGCTTATCATTGATACTCTATGTTCCGTCTCTTGCTTGGCCATCGTCACTACACTGCCATAAATCGTATCAAACCTAACAGGGCATAGCCGAATAAAACCGTGCCAGCACCAATACCTGTAATCGCGCTGTTCGCCACTTGGAGCTTGGGGGATACAAATACGGCAACAATCGAGACGGCAACCATAAGCGCTGCCAGAATCCATAAGCTGGGATCATCAAAAACGTATTTCATGCTAATAAAATGAATGCCGACAATAAAAGCGATCCAGGGGGCGATATAAGCTTTGCGCTTCGATCTGATCAGCACAAAAGCACCAGCGCCAGCCAAAACAAATTCTGCATAAAACGAAATCAAATAATCTCGGAAGGCGGATGCCTCCATCAAAACGGATGGCGCCTCCCAGTTCGTCACGCTTAAATAGACACCCATTAAGCATACTAAAAGCGCAATACCGGATGCTATGCCAATATATAATCGCCAGCTGGGCCTGGGACTTTCTTGTGCCCAGCCGAACCAAATAAAACTAAACATGCCAAATACGGATGCATACATGGCGTAATCCCTAACGTATTCCATTAACCGACCTCCGTTTCGTTAGTTAGTAGTGAAATCCTCTTCTATACATCAAAAAACCGAGCTGATTGCTAAGTTGGCCTGTTTGTTTTATTGATTTATAGTTATCCGTTTGCTCAATCGGCCAATTTCAAAAAAATGTTTTTACAGTAATACAAACACATTCCAAACACTGTGGTCAAATCAATACTGGAGGAGGTCGACTAGCGATCGTTTTTACTGTTTACCGAGTTTCTGCAGAACTACATCCTGTTGTATATCCTCTTTAATTGCACTTCTTCCTGTAATGAAAAAAACAATATGCCACCTTACTGGTGTTGCATAAAATCTGTCGCCGCTCATCTTTCGTCAGCGGAAGTGAGAGGCGACAGGATGATCCGATAAAGACAAAGGTCTTTCCAAGTGCCATATACCCCTTGATAGCAAGGAAGCCATCTTCGGATAACCCTGGTGTTGTAAGCACATCTACGCCTATGGTAACTATGGATACTTCATCGAATCTTGATTGGAGAACATCACACAAATCCGATTTCGTAAGAACAACAATCAGTGTTGCTTCACTGTCCCATTCAATCGACAAATACCGCTCAAGTCTACGCAAATTAAAATCGTTATTGAGTGCCATACAGATAAAGACGGTATCGATGTTTCGGAATAGGGTCTGTTACAACGTACCCCGTCAGGAAGACGCTCCTTGA
This sequence comes from Paenibacillus baimaensis, assembly GCF_025567575.1. Taxonomy (NCBI): domain Bacteria; kingdom Bacillati; phylum Bacillota; class Bacilli; order Caryophanales; family Paenibacillaceae; genus Paenibacillus; species Paenibacillus baimaensis. The sequence continues at coordinate 21,142 of NZ_JAOQIO010000025.1, forward strand.
CCGGTTTCTGCCTTGCGCAAATACGCCCCTGTTATGGAATGCTCGGCAGCAGCAAGCTGGACTGGAGTGCCTTCGAATACAATTCGGCCACCCCGGTGGCCACCCTCGGGACCTATGTCAATAATCCAATCCGCGCTCTTAATCACATCCAGGTTGTGCTCGATGACCACCACCGAGTTGCCCCCGTCGACCAAGCGGTTCATAATGTCCATCAGACGAGAGATATCGGACATATGCAGTCCGGTTGTCGGCTCGTCCATTACATAAAGACTGCTTTCCTTGTGAAGTTCCTCGGCCAGTTTGATGCGTTGGCATTCCCCGCCCGACAAGGTGCTCAGAGGCTGCCCCAGCGTTACGTATCCGAGTCCCACATCCTCAAGCGTCTGCATTTGACGGAGCAGTTCCTTCCCGCTGAAGAACGCCGAAGCTTCCCGGACCGTCATAGCGAGGACGTCGCTGATGGATTTTCCGTTCAGTTTATACTGCAGCACTTCATCGCTGAACCGCTTGCCCGCGCATATTTCACATGTCATCCTTATTGGCTCGAGAAAGGCCAAATCCGTGTAGATCATCCCGAGACCCTGACAGTTGGAACAGGCTCCCTTGGAGTTGAAGCTGAACAATGATGGGCTCACCTTGTTGACGGCTGCGAACAGCCGCCGGATCTCATCCATCATCCCCGTATAAGTGGCCGTATTGGAGCGGATGGATGTGCCCACGGCCGACTGGTCGATGACAATTGCTTCCGGATGCGACTGCAGGAATGCTCCGTTAATCAACGTACTTTTACCTGAGCCGGCTACTCCCGTTACCACGGTCAGCACACCGACGGGTATATCGACGGTCACATCCTTCAGATTGTGCAGTCTAGCGCCGGCTACGGTCATCCAACCCTTGGGCACCCTAGTTGAAGTTTTCAAGGGCAGACTTTGCTTCAAGTACCGTCCTGTCAAGGTATCTGCTCGGAGCAAGCCCGCAAAGTCGCCTTCGTAGACGATTTCTCCGCCGTGGGTTCCCGCATGAGGTCCGACATCGATGATGTAATCGGCGATCTCCATGACTTCGCGGTCATGTTCGACGACAAGTACGGTATTCCCTTTGTCTCGGAGCTGGCATAGCATGCCGTTCAGACGATGGACATCCCGCGGATGCAGTCCGACGCTCGGTTCATCGAAAATGTAGATCATGTCGGTAAGACTGCTGCTCAGATGCCGGATCATCTTGATGCGCTGCGACTCCCCGCCCGACAAGGTTGCGGTTTGACGGTTCAGACTCAGATACTCCAGCCCAATAGAGACCAGATGGTTCAACCGGATCAGAATCCCACCAATCATCGGACCGGCAACGGGATCCCGAATGGCTTCAATCATACGTATTAGCTCGCCAATCTCCATCGCTGCGCATTGGGCAATGTTGTATCCGTTAATCCTGCAGCTCAAGGCCACTTGATTAAGCCGGCTTCCCCCGCAAAGGCTACACTCGCTATAGGATAGAAAGCAGTCAATGGTTTCGCGTTTGGCATCTGACATCTCACTGCTGTCCCGTTTTAAATACAGGCGGGTGAGCTTGGGCAGCAGACCTTCATAATCCGATTCAATATCGCCGCCTTTGGTGCGGTATACGATCTTGCTTTCTTTGCCGTGGAGGAGGGTATCCCATTCTGCCGGCGTATAGTCGGCGAGCCGCTTGTCGTTGTCGAACAAGCCGGAATGAGTATACGTATTCAAGTACCAACTTCCTACTTTAAATACGGGGAACAGGATTGCGCCTTCATTCAGCGATTTGGACCTGTCAAGCAGCTTGTCCACATCGAACTGCACCACCTGTCCGACTCCGGAGCATTCCAGGCACATGCCGGCCGGGTCGTTAAATGAGAAAACATGCGAATTGCCGGCAAAAGGTTTACCGATTCTGGAGAACAGCAGCCGGAGCATCGCATAAATATCCGTGATCGTACCGACCGTCGAACGGGAGTTGCCACCGAGCCTTTTCTGATCGATCACTACCGCTGTAGACAAGTTCTCGATGAGATCGGTATCCGGCTGACTAAACCGGGGCAGCCGATTGCGGATGAATGCGGAAAACGTCTCGTTAAGCTGCCGCTGAGCTTCGGCGCTGATGGTGTCGAAGACCAGAGAAGATTTGCCCGAGCCCGAGACACCGGTGAAGATCGTGATTTTTCTCTTCGGGATGCGGACATTCACGTTTTTCAGATTATTCTCGCGTGCTCCTTTAATTACGATATCATAGACGTTCATAGACTCCACCTCCGATTTCTATTTTCTAAGTTTTCACAATATAACTGAAGAATCATGACAAGAGGTGTTATGATTAGACGAATGTTCTCCGTGCAGATAAGTTTGTTCGGCACCTGGAAGGCTAACGATACAGCGAGATTCGCCAGAGCAACCGGGACGAAAACAAAGTTTTAAACTGAACCCAATAAATGAAAAAGCGGCGGTCGAAGACCAGAAAATAAAGTCGTAGACTTGCCGCTGTTTTTTATCATTGGAATGTGAAATATAATTAGTTTCCATCCAAATGATAAATTAGTTGTACGACACCTGAGGAGAACGTTCTTGTATTAACCATTGTTAAATTCAACCTCTGTTTGATATCCACAAACAGCGGTTTCCCTTCTCCCAAAACCACAGGGTGAACAGATAATCTAAATTCATCTACAAGTCCTAAATTGATAAAAGTTGTAATAATACTTGCTCCACCATATAGCCAGATGTCTTTACCAGGCTTATTCTTTAATTCATTTACTTCTTCAAGAATACGATCATTTATGAATATTGCTTTATTATCAGTACCCTTTTGCGTCCTGGAAAACACATATTTCTCTTTACTATGAACCAATTCCCAAAATTCTTTTTCAGAATCCGTATGTTCAATTTCCGGAGTAAATTGTCCCCATAAATCATAGCTTTTTCTTCCATATAAAATGGTATCAATTTGATTTAAAAAATTATTAAACCCCAGCTCAGAGTCCATAATGCACCAATCGACTTCACCATTTTTCCCTTCAATAAATCCATCTAAAGTAACCGCTAAATCTAAAATTATTCTTCGTTTCATGATTTGTTACTCCTTTCGTTAATCTACCGCCCATTATAGACCTCAAATACGTCACCATATGTCATATTAATAAAAGAGAGGATATCTTTTTAACAATACTATCCGTCAGAGCAATTCCCTAAAAGCAATACAAGCATTTCTTCTGCGTGGGTTCTCATCGAATCTGCCCAACCTTATTTTATACGGGAAATCGTCCGATTGTTTGAGCACCTCATCATACGTAAGCCTGCCCATGATCAGCTCGCCGATGTTATCGAAAAACTTCTCATACCACTGTCCTCGTCATCGCCTTCGACTCCAACAGCCAGTCCACCGACACGTCTGAACGGGCAATGTAACCATCCAGACTCACCGCAATTTACAATACTACTTTCGAGTTTTCCATTTCTTGATCGCTCCCTTCTATCCTGTATGTTACAATAGAATTACGACAAAACTTGACGTAATTAGGAGGATGCCATGAACGAGCGGAGATTAATCATGATGCGGATCATCGACTCCCGAAAGAAGTTTACGGCCCGCGAGCTGGCAGAACGCTTTAACGTTTCGGTTCGGACCATCCAGCGCGACCTGGATTACCTGCAGCAAATCGGTTTTCCACTGTACAGCGAACAAGGGGCCCATGGCGGATACCGCGCGTTGGAGAACCGCATCCTGCCGCCGTTGCAGTTAACCCGGAGCGAGGCGCTCGGCTTGTTTCTGTTGCTTGAAATACTGGAAAAGGTGCCCGATTTCCCGTTTGACGCGATTCGCTCCCACCTAGCCGTTCAGTATTACGGAAGCTTGCCTTCCGATGTGCAGACGAACATCGATCAGATGCGCAGCCACATCTCCTTCCGGATGATTCAGCTATATGAACCTGCACCCTGGACGACGGAAATTTTGGAGGCGGCGATCACCAAGCAGGAAATCCGGATCGCCTATAGGTCCGCCAAAAGGGAAAAGGAGCACAAATTGTACCCCTTCGGCATATATTTCGAAAACGACTATTGGTACATGCCTGCTCGTAACGAGGACAAGGTCCTCCTCTTTCGGGTGGATCGGATTCAAAACGTGGAGAGAACTGGCACGGTTGATCTCGAAGTCCCGTCCCTCGCCGAGTGGATGCAGACTCCCGATAATCGTGAGACAGCCGAAGTGTTACTTCGGTTTTCCTCTTTTGGTGCGCGCCTCGCCAAGGACGACCCAATTTTCTATACGGTTACGGACGGTCATTGGAGCGGCCCGGTTCCGCTGGAAGAGTTACCGTTTACGGCCCGGAAACTGATCCGATTCGGCCCCGATGTACAGGTCCTATCCCCACCCCCACTGAGAGATATGGTGCTCCAGCTTCTGCGAGACAGCATGGATCAGTACAAGGAATAGGTAAAAGATGCTGTCCTAAAAGTAACTATTGTTGATGATCGGGACAGATCCATTGGTTGGAAAAGGTAAATATGGGATGAAAAAGGAGCTAAGCGGCTTGTACCTGCTTAGCTCCTTTGTTTTTGGTGTCTACTGCTGCTTTCTTGAGCAGATTATGGGCGAGGGAAAGCCACCCGACTTCGAGACTTACTTTTAGTAAGCATCGAAGCAGAAATCTTTTGAAACCACGGTTATTCTTCATATCACCAAACACAGGCTCTGGCTCGATCATACGCCGAACCGCAAGGGCGTAACCATCTTCGCTCCGGAGCTTTTCACGGGCTTGGTTTTTCAAACGCAAGTAGTTCAGACTGACTTTAACTTCTCGATTACCTTCAGCTTTCGTACACCTGGGTTTCAGGGGACATCCTTCACAGCTTATGCTTCGGTAATGGCGATGCTCGATTTCGAATCCACTTTCGGTTTTCTCCTTGCTCGCTCTTCGAAAAATGAGGGTCTGCCCCGCAGCGCATGTCCATATGTCTTGTTCAGTGTTATACGTCCAGTTATCGATTTTACTATTATCCTTTTGCCATGCTTTACTTTTCTCACGGTGGTAGGTGCTGTATTTGACGATGGCTTCGATTTCGTTTCGCTCTAAATAGTCGTAGTTTTCCTCGCCATGGTATCCTGCATCACCGATAACGTTAGCTGGCAGCTTACCAAGAGCAGACTTTACTTTTTCCAAATGAGGAATAAGACAGCGCGTATCGGTAGGTCGCTGGTGTACACTGTAGCCGAGGATGAATTGATTTTCGGTGACCATCTGCACATTGTAACCTGACTTCAGCTGACCGTTTCGCATGTGATCTTCTTTCATACGCATAAACGTAGCCTCTTTGTCGGTCTTGCTATAGCTGTTTCGGTTACCTAAAATTCCTTGGTGAGTTTCATATCTTTGAAGACGAGGGAGTAAGTCTTTGCGGAGCGCACGCACAACTTTTTTCAGCGACTTGTCCTTTGGTTGTGCTAGCAGTCGTTCTTCTGTTTGACGGCAGTCTCTAATTTTTCACTTGTCATTTCTGACACCTCGCCCCGTTCGCTCAGGTCTTGGCTGGCGTGTGACCGTTCTTCTTGATTCTCGGCTTCTTCAATGGTGGCAAACAGTGTCTGTACTTTCTCCTGGAGTTTGGCCTTGTGCTTCACGACAGCGTTACTTTTAGAACAAAACCTTTCCCTCCCGCGCCTTCGCTTGGGCTTCGTCCTCAACCTTAATACATAGAATACTGTAAAGTCACTCATTATGACGAGTAAAGATAAGGTTAAAATGTTGGCGCGACCTATAGCCATCAAGCTAAGAAATTAATACGCCCCCAAAACGAAAAAAGCTATTCTTTTTGTAAATAAAGGATGGCTTTTTTTCGTTTTGGGGGTATTCGAATTTTGATGGGCATGAGGTAGGGTTCCGCCAACATTTTAACGGATATACGCTAAGCCCTGAATTTCTTCCGGCTTGGCATTTTTTCTTACTCTGTCACCAAGTGCCAACCCTACTACTCTTATTCGTAACTCCTAGAATAACCGGCGATACAATTCTCTGCGCCGCTCACCTCGTAGCTGGCATAAATTTGAGTGGTGGATGCTTTTTCGTGTCCAAGCATCCCCTGGATAAAGTCCAAGGGAGCACCATTATCTAATAACTGGCATGCATAGGTATGGCGAAATTTGTGTAAATCCTTTTGGTTGTGGTTCTGAATTAAATACTTCAAGTCGGGGTTTCACTGTATCTAAACTAAACTAAACTGTATTTTGCCCGAGCGCCACTGTTACAAAAATGGTCCCCAAAAGCTCCAATATGCTTTTCCTCAAATTTAAAAACAACATAGTTGCCTGCCGGAATCGTTAGAACGACCAACCCTTCAGTATGGTCGGAAAGATACATTGAGAGTCGTAAAGATTCCTGTAAAGCGTTGTTTGTCAGCGAATGTCATCCTATCCGCCGAATGACTACAATCGATATGGATATACATTTACAACAACTTCACCGCGGGTAGCCAACGTTTTTAATAAGTATCGGATCGTTGGGTGACAGAGCGCCTCGTCGATTAGATTCACAATTTGCTAGGCACAAGGCAGATACACGGTAAACTGGGTCCCTTGACCAACCTCACTTTGTGCCGTAATGAAGCCTTGATGAGCCTCGACAAATTCTTTTGCAATTGCAAGTCCCAGACCCATGCCACCCGTATGACGGGAACGTGATTCTTCAACGCGATAAAAACGGTCGAACAGGAAGGGGAGTTGCTCCGCCGCGATACCGATTCCGGTGTCCGCAATTGAGACGCACGCAAAACGCAACTCATCATGGGAACTATCCGTAATTCGGATCGAAATCCTTCCACCGGACGAGGTATACCGCATGGCATTGGCCAACAAATTATAGAATACTTGCGTAATCCTGTTAGGATCGACGAACGCATTCAATTTTTGTGCCGGATACGAGCGAACAATATCGATATGTCGTTCTTCTGCTTCCGGCTTTAACATATCGATGATCCGATCCAAAAGGGGAACAAGATCGGTCGGGGATCGGTCCAACTGCAATTTGCCTGCTTCGGCCAGCGTTAACTGGTGGAGATCGTCGACAAGCTTGGACAAACGGATTACTTCATCCTGCACTGGCAATAAGGTTTCCGGAGGAATGTCCCGTCCTCCCTCTTGTATCATTTCCATATGAAATTGAATAATGGAAAGCGGCGTCCTTAACTCATGCGCCACATCGGCAGTCAAATTTTTTCGTACCTCTTCTGCGCGAAACAACTGTTGAGCCATATGATTGAGCGCTTCGGTTACTTTCCCAAATTCATCTCTTGTTGTCACGGGAATTTGAATGTGAAGCTCTCCAACTGCAATTTTTTGTATGGCGTGGATGAGACGTTTCAGGGGCTGCGTTAATTTCTTGGTTAACCATAAGCCAAGAAGCAGTGCCATAATCCCGGTTAAGGCCGGTACCCTTAAACCTTGGGTTAGCATGGAGTCCAGAACATGCTTCTTTAATAGATAATCTTCGGTCGATTCCCACCTATCGACATAGATCGTTCCGACCGTCGTTCCGTTTACCATGACTGTATTCAGTTTCCCTTGCTGTATCAACGACCCAGGATCGCCTGACCCTCTAAAAAACAAGATGCTGCCATCAAGAGACAATAGAGCAATCTCGCGTTGATCCGGATTTCGCTGCTCCAATCCGTCTGAAATCTTCATTTCCTCAATGCCTTCCCATGAATTTTTATGCTCCTTATAGTAGATTTCAAACAATACTGTCGTTTTTTCTTTGAAGTAATCTTCAAAACGGTTCTTTAAGTATCCTTGGGTTGCCCCGTAGTAGCCCACCGTGACAAAAAGAACCAGAACCGCCATCGCGCCAAACAATTTATCCCCGATGCATCCCCGAACGTTCATAACTTTTCACCGAATCGATAACCGAATCCGAACACGGTTTGAATATATTTCGGGATCGCCGGATCGTTCTCGATCTTTTTCCGCAAGTTGCTGATGTGGGAATCGATCGTACGCTCGTAGTTGATGAAATCTTCTTCCATGACCGATTTCATCAGTTGAAGCCGACTGAATACAATACCGGGTTTGGCGGCCAAAGTAATCAGTAATTTGAATTCTGTAGGAGTAAGAACAATTTCCGCGCCATCCTTCATGACATGGCATTTCGATTCGATAATCGTCAAGTCTCCCCTTAGCATCGTCTGAAGTTCTTCGGATTTACCCTGAATGCGGCGTAATACGGAACGTATTCTCGCCGCTAACTCCCTCAAACTGCAAGGCTTTGTCATGTAATCGTCGGCTCCGATTTCCAAACCGATAATTTTATCCATTTCCTCTGTTTTTGCCGTCAACATAATGATTCCATAAGTCCCCATGTTCCGAAGTTCGCGGCAAACTTCAATTCCGCTCATTCCCGGAAGCATCCAGTCTAAAACAACCAAAGCCGGACACTCCGCTTTGGCTACAGTCAGCGCATCCTTGCCCGTCGTGGCGCTCACAATCCGAAACCCTTCATTTTGTAAATATGAAGCCATCGCCTCAAGCATTTTCACTTCATCGTCAACCAGAAGTACAGTTGTTTCCATCTAAATCCCGCTTCTTTCTGCTGTTTTTACTCGTATTATAGCTTTATTTTTAAGTGAAAAATATAATCTCCATGAAAAAAGGATATGTTCTCCACAAGTCCTTAACATTGTCTTGATAAACTATGTTTAAGAATGGAAGGAACGACGGTTACATAATTAGAAAATTCAACCCATTCATTATCAAACGAAAGAGAGCTGAAAAGATGAATAATCAAAGAATAAACCGTAGTGGTGCGGGAGTTGGAGATCTTACTAAGGGTCTAGGGGCCGATTCTCCTCTCGTCCTCAGAGCACGAATCGTCTTTAAACTGCTGGCATGGATATTTGCAGTTTTCATTTTGATCCAAGTGTTTATCTCCGGCCTCGCATTGTTTTGGAATTCAGACCAATGGGCAAGTCATACGGGGTTTTCCAGATTCTTAATTTTCCCCCCGATCCTGATGTTCGTCACTTCTTTCATCGCCCGAATGCCGGTCTCCATTCGTCTGTATAGTGCAGGTTTGATTGGAATGCTCATCCTGATCGTTGTCAGCACCAAATTATCGTCGGAAATGGGATATTTATCGGCACTTCACCCGGTAATCGCTCTGATGTTGTTTTGGGGAACGATGTCCATCGCACGGAAGACCGATGCCCTCATTAAAGCAAAATAGCAAGAATCTACGGAGCAAGGCATTTGAATTGAATTTTGATCACAATCTTCAACATGGATGGAGAGGAAAAGATACCACCCTAATCTATCCGATTATCTATTGGCCTTTCTATTCCTTATCGCGTCTGGAGTATCGCTGCATCTGGTTGCGCATGATTATGAGAATAGAACTCATTGATTTCGAATCATTGTAATTAATTCAGTTTGCAAAAACAACAAAGAGGAGTAATTAACAAATGAAAATGAAGCTAGTTTCATTCGTAATACTTTGTACACTTCTACTTGTGCCAACTATTGCCTCTGCTGAAGTGACCAACGGTAGTATCGGATTCGGATTAACCCCTGGGCGACTCGGGGCCATCGTGGCTGCAGTGGTGGGGCTTATCAGCATGGTCATCGGTGGGCTGTCTCTGGCCCGCTCCGCCGGTCGTATCGGCATCGGCAACGGGCGAGCTGGGGCCATCGTGGCCGCGGTGGTGGGGCTGATTGGCATAGTCCTCGCTGGGCTGCATCTGGCCAACTCCAACGGTGGTTTCGGCACCGGCAACGGGCGAGCCGGGGCCATCGTGGCCATAATGGTGGGGCTGACCGGCATGGTCCTCGCTGGGCTAACTCTGGCCCGCTCCAGCCGCACCGGCTGACCCGGCCCGTAGATTACGACTATTTGGACTTTACGACCGCTGAAACAACAGGAAATTGAATGACCAGAGGTCGAGTTATTCCACCCGGACTATTGAGCTTAGGGTAAGAAAAAACGCTAAACCGGTCACATCCGAAGGCTTAGCGTATATTTTCGTTAAAATGTTGGCGGGACCCTGGCGGGACCCCATGCCCATCAAGCTAAGATGAATCTATACCCCAAACTGGAAAAATAAGCTATCCTTTCTATATCAAGCATAATTCCATAGAAAGGATGGTTTGCCATGAATTCTATTCCACTTTCTATCAGCGAAGAAATGCATTTACTAGCCCAACAGCTTCACCATCATTTTTCTCCTACCCAACTTGAGGAGCTCGCTAGAAAAGCTGGCTTCGTCCAACGAAAAAGCAAATATACCGCGCAAGATTTGGTTTCCTTATGTGTCTTTTTAAATGATACCGACAGAAAAAGAATTAAAAAGATACTATGAAGTGGTTTGGAAGTACCAGAATTTTCAGGACATGATGATTGTGAAAACCCTCATGTACACTTACATTACTGCCAGTTTAGGATCAATAAAAGAAAAGGCAGCAAAGACCGCATAGTTCCATTTCCCCAGACCTTTAAGAGCTACTGGCCATGCACGTAGATTTGATGAAAAAGAAGCAAGCGACCTACTTGTTTGAGTCTTCATGGAAGAAGAAATACACGGACAAGGGAATCCTCAAGATTATGACCAAATATTCAGAAGAGGCCAATATATCTCAAAACCTGTCTCCACACAAACTACGCCATTTTCTACTTACCTGGCTAAAAAAGCAGGGCATCGATGACGCGCTGATCCAACCATACTCTGGCCATGATCCAAGAGGACCATCCGATTTATCCCAGTTTATCCGGTAATAAATCTCTGGATGGGCGAATGCATACAATGGAGCTGCCTGCTCAGGGCTGCTGTACGCCTGGAATTTATTAATTAGTTGCACAAAATTATCTAAGTGTTTATCCGCAGAAAAACCAAATCTGTCCCATAGTTATTCCATTATTCTTACCAGGTTTATTTATTTCTTCTTTAGCGATCTTTCTTGATTCCTTCAATTCCATTATGGGGTAAAGCCAACATTTTGACCGTTTTATACACTTAGAGCATTAGCCGACATGCAGTTTCGCCGCCGCTCCTACAATGGCTTGAAAAAAGTCTCCATACCAAAATGTCGGACGATTCGCTCCCGCGAACAAGCCCTGCTTCGAGGTCGCCACATGCAGAAAATATTGCAATATTGACTGAGTATATAAAAAAATAGATGTTGTGAAATATGTATTCAGTTTATATAAATCTGATAGAATATGAACGTTTTGAAGATTTTATATTAAGTTTAGGTTACAGTTTATCTAACACTCTCCCAAGGGTGCTTTTTATTTTGCTAACAATCCATTACTTTTAGACCACTACCCTGATAATTTTCCTGATTCTATATACCTATATATTATATAATGGTAAGATTATGGGAAAATATAGGGATGGTGTTGTAGTTGAAAAAAATGAGTATTATAATAATATTTTTTTTGCTGCTGGTAACGTTTAACACATTGAACGTTTTTGCAGAAGATGTTGAATTAAATTATCAGTTATTCATCAACGGAGAGAGCTTTGAATCTGAACTAATAGTAGATAATAACGCTGTATATGCTCCACTTTGGGGAATCATGAGTAAACTGGGTGTGTCGATGGATCAGGACGAGTACAATAAAACATTTCGTATTAACCTACCTGATAAAGTTTTAACATTCATTTCTGACAGTAATATTGTTTATCAAATGGATATAACAGCAAGTAATTATAATAAATATAAATTCGGAGTTAATTCTACTCGGATGGAAGTGCCTTTTATAACTAAAAACGATGTAGTTTATACACCTTTAGTTTTTTTAAGTCAATATTTAGATGCTATCGTACTTTGGAATGATCAAACCATTAATGTAAGTGCCAATGATTATGACATTGGAGATAAATGGACAAAATTAGGGTATGAACTTGGCTATTCTGACCTAAGTTACTTTTGGGGGCGTGTGATTGGAAGTGAAGTCGATAAGATAAGAGATAAATTAGAAGAAGAAGCAAATGCAGAAAATTATTGGATTGAACATTCAACACTTTATCTAAATAAAAGTGATCATTCTTGGGGGAGTTCTCATGATCAATTAGAGGAAGTTATCATAATTGCTTATGATGGACTTTCAGTTACCTTGAGTAATAGCAAGGGACAGTTTACCGAAACATTCGCCGACTTTACTAAACTTAGATTAGCATTCTTTACCGAAGATCCACTTTCAAATCCTGGATGGTCAAACACAATTAAGCAACAAATTAGAAACAGGGAAATATCAATTGGCATGAATGAGGATATGGTCTGGTATTCTTGGGGAACTCCATATGAAAAGAAATCTTATTCTTCAAATTATGGATCTACTGTACAATGGATTTATAAAAAAAGTACATATTCGTTCTCATTTGTTTACTTTAAGAATGGTAAAGTAACATCTATTCAAAATTAATGATTTTTCTTCAGTATTGTCTTTTTACCGCGTAACCGAAGTTGATTTTCATGGTAGCACAATGCGGCTGCCGATCTATGCCAGCAGCCGCATCTTAGTTGTTTATGGGTAGTATGTAACTAAGAGATTGTCTAACTAAGGAATGTTCAAGTTGCTTTTAATCTAATCAGCTTGTCATTGTAAAGTTTTAACTTAGCCTCGAAACTCCCTCTATTTTGTTCAAAATCCCGTGTCCATTTATACATCATCTTCAACATTATAATGTCTGGTGTATAATGACACTTTTCAATGCCAAGTTTTTGCTTAAGAAACCGAGTTAGAATTCTTATTTTACGCTTCCACAAAGGAGTATCAAGGAATATGATTGTATCTGCCATTTGATATAAACATTGATATGATTCTCTATCTGTTCCTTCAAATATCCATTTTCCTTTTTTATCAATTTCCATAATAACATTGACTTGTTCGTCTGCTGTACGTTTATATCTCCCCGTTGCATTTTGATGATGAACGATGGAGTCCAGTTCATACCAAGGGACATTAATTCTGTTTGATAAGCGTTTTGCCAATGTCGTCTTACCACTAGCTACAATTCCAATAATGAGCACCTTTTTCATATCTATTGACTCCATACGTTGCGTTATTTGACATACATATTTCTTCGTCATAGGTGTTGGGATTCCTTTTAATTTAGGTTACAGAATACTCCCTCTATGGAGAAACGCTTAGCTCTTAAATACTCTCGTTTTCTCAGGTTTTGACCATCAATACTTTTAAGCATATAACATTTCTATGGAATTAAGTTGTGAAAGAAGAAATTTATGGGTCTGCTGAAGTGCAAAAAACTCTCCACCTTAACCATTCGATGTAAAAAGTGGCTGGTATGGTCATGTATGGTTGCACCTATGGATCTCCACATGAGCTCATGGCGGTCAACCCTCCCACATCTCGCAGAGTCTTCGCTCCCACATTCCTTCATTCAACCTGTCCATGAGGTGGAGGTCAGATCTGCTGCCCGACAGGATCTTCGTCCGTAAGGATAGTGCCTTTCCGACTCATCCGTGCTTCTTGTTATCTTTTCCTTTGCTTAGATCATCAACACGGAGTTTCGTTATTTAAGCTGCTTGCGGTAACTCTGCAAATCGAGGCATATCCTGCATCATCTTTTCTTCACTGAATTCGTATCCTTTTGTTAATATGCCGACAAAGACTCGTATATGCTTATTACACGAGAGATTGCATCTTCTTGAGAGGATTCACCTGTCGTTTGGTGTAATACTCATGCAAGGCCCGGAAGGCTGCGTTTTTTGCGACTAACGGCATCATCACTCGAAAGAGCAAAGCACGAAGGCGTTTACGGCCTCGCTTCGTTATCTTTGTCTGTCCAATGTGTGTACCCGATGAGTTTGTTTTTAAGTTCAACCCAGCGAGCTTCGTGATCTGCTTCGGATGGCGGTACTGACCCATGTCGCCTACCTCAGCTAGAAAACCTGCAATGGTGTCCCTACCGATCCCTTTTATGGCCAACAATTGTTGCACATGTGGGATCTGCATGAGCAGTTCATCCCACTTCGTCCCCAGTTCTTCGAGCTTGTTTTGAAGCCATTCGTACTGGGTCAGCAGCAGCTTCAGCTCCATTTTAGCTAACTCTGTACCTTGCCTTATGCCTATTGAACAGCTTGCTGCCTCCTTCAGATTCTTTACTCGACCCGAGCCAAGCCCACGCTTAGCGACCTCCCTCAGGTGCCACAGCAGGGTTTCATCCGGCACATCAACAAGTTCATGTGGCAGTAGATAAAGGCTTAGCATTTGGATGGCGGACTTGCACTCCCAGTCCTTAAATACCGTAAGAAACTCTGGAAAATACCGATCTAGCCAATTATGAACACGTGCTTGCACAACGCAAAGGTCAGTCGTCAGGTGCTCGCGAATTTTCATCGCTTCCCGCAGTTCGGCATAAACGCCCTGTGGAAGGCTCGGTACGGCGTATCTCCCGTCTTTGACCAGCTGTGCGATGACTTTGGCATCTTTAACGTCATTCTTCGTTGGAGAATTGTCATCCAGTACTTTGCTTTTCTTTACGTGCAGTGGATTCACCACTCCGTATTTCACTTGCTTTTCTCTTAGGAAATGAGCAAGGTTAAGCCAGTAGTGACCCGTTGGTTCCATACCAACAATGACGTCCTTGAAACCTTGAGCGGTTAAAATCTTCTGAAACCAGCTCACGAACAATTCAAAGCCTTCTCGATTGTTCTCAAACGTAATGGTTTTCCCGAGTTCGACTCCGCGGAAGTCTTGCGCACGGGCCACATGTTTGAATTTTGCGATGTCGACTCCGATAATTAAAGTAGAAGAAGTGATTTGCTAATTCTTTCATTTTGAGTAGAATGCATGTTGTAGTCTCCTTGGTTTTGTATTTGGATCCGATCGTTGGCCAGCATTTGGGACCCATAAACATCATACCAAGGAGTCTTTTTATATTTCAAACTCTGTATTCCTTCATAATAGGAATGCTGCCCGCTACTTTAAATAGCCAAAAGAGGAGGTGCCCGAAGCAATCTCCTCCACTATTGTATCCGTTAACTTAATGGGGCTGCAATCCTATAGTATCTACTCTCATTGTGAAATTCAAAGCCTGTTAACACAGCAAAGCCAACCGATCGAAAAAGGCGGCAGCCTCCTGATGAGGCTAATCCCGTAGCGACGCAACAAAAAAGCCGCCGTTTTTTTCCTCGGCGGCAGTATATATGTTATTCGCGTTCTCGGAGAAGATTGCGCAATCTTCGATCGATTAGCCACAGCGCCCCCCAAGCCAGTATGGCGACATAGACGGGAAACAGCAGATGAGACCACAACGGATTATCCAACCTGAGATGTGCAGCCACCGCGCCTCCTAAGTAACCCGTGAGCAGTAGCGCCCCCAGGAACCGAGTTCGCGGAATGGCATACAGCACGGTGCAGAGCAATACTAATACGCCCAACGTTGCAAGGTGGTGCTCCGCGAATCCGAGCGTGACCGTGCCTTCTACCACTTGTACGGGCTTGGCGAATTTCCCGATCCCATCGAACAGCATGAACAGAATAACAATCCCGCTCATGGCACGCGCTGTCCATAGCCTCGCATTAGAGATTTCTTTTACTGGCGGTGTCCCCGTTTTCATATTCGTCTCGATCATCGGGATTCCTCCGTATATTTCTTGAAATTATCCAAAATCGCCTGCCATCCCGACTGCTGCATTTCAATGGAATGCGTGCTTTCCGCGTCAAATATTTCAATCACCTTGGTTTCGTTTCCTTGATTCAGGAAGGAGATCTCAACCGTTCTCCCGTCTTCCATTGTGTATGAAATCTGCTCATGCAGCTTCACGACGTCGTATGTTCCAAAGAAGTCAAACCCCATGCTGCCGTCTTTTGCTTCCATTCGGGTAAGGAATTTGCCTCCAACCCGCAGATCATTCTCCGCCTTCGGTGCGTGCCACGACTCCGAAGCTTGATTCCACTTCGTGATGTGTTCCGGCTCGGACCAGTACCTCCATACCTTCTCTACTGGCGCTTGAATGACGACTTGTACGGTAACTTTCGTCGATTGATTCGTTTCCATTGTAATAACATCCTCTCTTGTTCTTAGTTTTCACTTCTATAGACGAAACCAACCGACGAAATTCATCGGTCCAATCGATCCGGAAGTCCGAAACGGGCAAATAAGTCTCGATTGATGAAATTTTGGACGTGGAATACTTTGTTGTCTTTCACTTCTAAGAGGTGAATCCCCCAAGGGACCAAGCCGTCCTCTTCCCTGCTCCACATATACTGCGCTAACGCAGGAAAACCGCCATTCGCCGTAACCGGCACAAACCGGGAACCCTCGCAATGCCAACGCGTAAGCGTGAAGAACTTGAACAAATCGTCCTTGCCGCGCACCCACATAGGGAAAGGCGGCATAGACATCCGACCTTCTTCATGAAACAAGGCAACCAGGGCATTGATATCGAATTGCTCGAAGGCTTCCACATAACGCGACAACAATTCCTGATCAGGTGCCTCTTCGCTCCTATTGAATTCATCGGAACGGAGTTGTTCCCGCTCCAACGTATCTCTGGCTCTCTGCAGAGCGCTGTTTACCGCTGCCGACGACATGCCTAACGTCTCTGCGATCTGCTTAGAAGGCCACTCGAATACATCCTTCAGAATCATCACCGCACGTTGACGGGGAGGCAAGAGCTGTAAAAGTGTAATAAAACAGATATGCAGCGTATCTTTACGGATGAAAATATCTTCCGGATTATTCGAAAATTCAGGGGCTGGCCAAATCCAAGATGAGTCAGGCAGCGTCTCGCGAGGTTCGACAATGGATTCCGCTGGGCCGGAGAAGTCTACGGGGCGAATGCGGCGCTTCGTTTGTCTTAGCTTGTCCAGGCATATATTTGAAGCGATCCGATAGACCCACGTTTTAAACGAGGATTCCTGTCGGAAGGAGCTCCAGCTTTGCCAGACGCGGATGAAGGTTTCCTGCACGGCATCGTCTGCGTCATCGATAGACCCTAGCATCCTATAACAGAACGAGGTTAACCCCGGCTTCAACTCGTCAAATAACTGAAGTTCTGGTGCGGTTACTTTCATTGCGGTGTCCACCCTTCATGGAACGAATTCTTCAATACTATAATACCTATAGAAGAATTCGTTTGTATATAAAAAAAGAGTAGCGCGACCAGATGGTGGGCAACTCTTTCTTCATCAGGTATGGTTTACATCACCGTATAGATCTGGAAGGTCACGCCGTCGCCGAATCCAGGGCAGAAGGATTCCTCCTTTAACGGCATATTGACATGGTCGTCTTGCTGCAGAGCATCGAAGATTCGATTTGACTTCTCAATCACGTTCTACGTAATGCAGATCGTCACCCGTTTCCCGGTTTCGATCGGCGAACCCCAGGGCGCAACCGAGAACATCAAAGTGTCAAATATGTTGTGACTTTACTCTTTAAAACTATAGGAACAAAGAAAATGGCTCGATATGATATGCTGACTGTATTCCAAATTCCATAACGCTAAGAGATAACAATGAAATTAATTTTTCCAAATCCTGCATTGACACTATCCCGTTAGTTGAGCGAAGGCAGCCGATCCACTTTAACCGGCTGCCTTCTCCTATTGATTATAATTATAATTCTCGTATCTATAACAATTATGACTGTCGTCGATATACACAAGGGCTACTTCCCCGATGCAATATCCCCGATAATTTGGAAAATCTGATATATCATAAATGAGGCGAAAACAAGTACCGAGATAGTTCCATATATTCTTTGCGAATTTTGATACCATTTTGGAAATTGTTCGATTTTTTAGGTGCCCAGAAACCTTGAACACTATCACCATGTTTAATTACATCGTTAAAGGCATCCCTTTCGTCTATAATATTCGATTGCGTTCGTTTCAAGGTAAGGTGAATCGTCTCGTCATTGAATGGATTGTAGGAAGGACTGTTCATCTTAGACCCCCTTCCATTTATTATCCATATTATAACATTTAATTTAAGCAACAGGTGGATTTGTTAAACTATGCTGCCAGTTACTTCAATGAAAAAAAGTGGAGCTGTTGTCACGGCATTCCACTCCACACTATCTTCTCTGAGGGAGCTGAGAGATTACCGACAACATAAGTTTACATAATATTAATCATGTCATTCCATCGGGAATGTAATAAAGTTCTTGTCATTTATCGGAAATGTAATAAGGTTCTTGACATCGACCGATGACAGGAACCTTATTACATAACTAAAAAAAGCCGCAATTTAAGCGACATTTAATGTAACAATGATATTGACTTCCGACAATTCGCACTCCATGTAGCCATGACAGACGCAGTAAATTGTGTCAATGGATTGTCGGCAGTCCGCAAGCTTTGTTCGACCCTATACTGCATCTGCTTCAAAATTTGCAGAGAACCCATGTTTACCGTGGTATACTCGGATATGGCCGAAAGCGGCAATAGCTTGTATCGTTGAAATGATAGTAATTCCCGAAGGTAAACCTAAAATAACACGTATCAACTGCGGAAAGGATATAACTTTATGTCCGGAATCGGCAGGTAAATGTTCCTGTCACTTAACACTTGTAGAACAACTCCATTCCCATATCAATAAAGCAAACCCATCGGCTAATTGAAAACCAACGGGTTTGCTTTACTAATCATTCTTTAAGACTAAAACAAAATGAATCGAGTAGAAATGTCCAAGGAAGCTGCATCCTTAAACAAGACGCCACGCTTCCTCCAGCCGCCCAAGATTATCCTGAATTGTATATTCCGATGTTTCTCCCGGAAACGGAACCATTTCCAAAACCAGCGCGCCCCGTTCCTCTTTGTTCAAATAACCGACCGATAACAATTCCTGCAGTATACCCGCCAGCTCTGGCGTGTCAATCTCGCCCCCCTTATAGCCCATCGGAGGATGATAATCACCATACCATATATGCTTGGTATCCTTCAGTATGCAATTACCTAAATGAACACGTTTCAAGTATGGACTCACAGTACGAATAGCATGAGCAAACGATTCACCCATCAACGGAACATGGGCCATATCTAATTCAATGGAAAGATTGTGCGCTCCGGACTGACGGAGGGATTGTACGAATTCGGCGCATTCTTCACTGGGTCCAAGCAAAAATTTCTTGTCGATCTCACGATCAAACGGCTCCAATAAGGCAGTTATCGAATAACGTGCCAAATGTTCACAAAACCAGCGGGTAAACTCGGCAAAACGAATCTTTGCCCCTTCTCTGTCATCGGGGAAGTCCAACCCCGAAGCGAATACGAAGCCGGTGGCACCAATAGCGGCGGCCATCTCTATTTGGTCGCGCACGATAAGGCGCGATATTTCCTGCTCATGTGGAGCTGGAGAAGCCAAAGCGATTTTGCGAAGCGGATATAAGTGCAGTGCATAAACAATTTCCTTGCGGGTACGGGCGACCTGCCTAATCAGCTGCCTCCTGCGTTCCTCGCCAAACGGGATGCAGCAGTCGAAGGTTTCGATATCCTCCCTTTCATTCAAGCCCAGCAATGTGTTGACATGCGCGTCCGCGTCCGTCATACACTCGGGATAGATCATATGGTGTACCAGACCGATTCGGGCATAATCTTTAATATTATCTTTCATTCTGCACCTCCATTTTTTGGACCTTCAGCTTTTTATCCCAATACTCAGCCCATGCTTCCAATACGCTGGAACCACTAAGGCTGATTATTCCAGCGGCAATCATATCCTCAGCAAACATTTGCTCATACAAAGTTCGATATGCACCTGACCGCAGATCAATTTCCATGACGATATTTTGTCCAAAATGGAACGGCTGCGGCGCTTTAGCTGCTGCTGCCACTTTTCTCCCTGCTTCTCTGATACGGGCAGTGGTGAGCTTAAGCGGGTAGCATTCAGCTCCCCATTCACAAATCGATTGTTTGACGGATACTCCCAGGCATTCGGGCACAAGCTCCAAAGCTTCCGCAACCCCTGCCGAGTCGCCGGTGAGCAGCAGCAGCGGTATCCCAAGCTCGCCGGCAATCGTCGTCTCAACCCCGATCTCACCTACCGAACGTCCGTTAATGCGAATGTCTCCGATATCCGGCTCGTACGTATGGTGCAGCAGCCCATTCGGCGTACCTGCTTTGGAATGGAACCCCAGCATAACCATCCCGGTGAACGATTCATTCAGTCCTCCTGCCCAATCAGGACGATAAGGCGGTTTTCCGCAAATAACGGATACATTATCAGGCAGCTCGTCAGGCAAAATATTTCTGCCGAAAAAATGCTCATCGTAGATCACAATTTCGTCGGCGCCACCCTCGTTCAATCCCTCCAATAGAGCCAAGAGGTCCGCCATCATCATTCGCTGTCCATAAGCGAATCCCGGTGCTCCCGGAGTCACTTCCTCATAGGAAGTGACTCCGCTGAGTCCCTCCATATCGGACCGAACCATAAACACCTTCCGCCCCTTCATGGCTTCAAAACCTCCTGTTTTAACGTGTGACGGATCGACCCCAGCTCCGGGCTTGACAGTTCAATGAAATCCCCGCTTTTGCATGCCGTCGGGTGGGCCGGCGTACCCGTCAGAATCAGATCGCCTTCCTTAAGCCGCATAATTGTAGAAATATAGGCGATTAACCAATAGATGGAAAAGGTCATTTCACTCGTATGTCCGTTTTGTATCTGCCTGCCGTTTACGCTCATTCGGATCGTGACGTCTTGGATAGAATCAACCTTAACGAATGGGCCTATCGGTGTCGTGTTGAGGAACATTTTATGCTGACCCAATTCCAATTTATCCACAGCTGTAATATCATTGACGATTGCACAGCCGCTAATATAAGATAGCGCCTCATCCTGAGAAATCTGGTACCCCTCTTGGCCAATCAGCACACCCATCTCAACCTCACAGTAAATTTCGCTAATCCGTTCGCTTAACACGATTTCTGTTGCGGTAGTGATACTGTCCGCATTTTTCAGAAAAAGCATCGGCTCCTCCGGCTGTAAATCAAGGCCTTTTTCGATTCGCAGCGATCGGTAATGGGGGCCAACTCCTATTATTCTTTTAATGGCGGGAAGCAGCTTTGGGTCGATGATGTCCAACGTTAATCCTCCTTCACGTAATGTCCTTCTTTCCTTTAAGAGCGGTAGAGAGCGATCTCGGTGCCTACAAAAGTTGCTTTTTTATATGGATCGTTATTGGCTAAGCGGATCTGGTTATCTCCTTGCTTTATCAGCTCCAGAGGAAGCTCATAATAACGAAGCCGTTCCTGCGGCGGCAAGCATTCCAGTGAAAAAGGAGTGAATAGCTCACCGGTCATCAGCTTTTCCTGTAGTATGACTCCGTTAAATTGTGCGGTGAGCGGCAATCGGGCTGTATCCGTATCCGTCTCAAGGCGTAGTACGGCATGGCTGAACTTCCCTTCCTGTACAAGATGTACCTTGAACGATACCTCCTGATCGGCTGGAAATGTGCCGAAGTTTGTACCTATCAGATAATGCTGCGGTAATTGCTCTAAATATTTAATGTCACAAATCGTATTCAAGGTACTGAACTGCGGCTCCTTACCCGGGTACTCTTTGCGTCTCGGCTCATGAAAGCCATGATCCCGGGTATAGCCATAATTGAAAAAGCTGATCCCATCCACGCCTCTTTTCCAATATTGGAGAGCTGCTGTTTCATAAATTTCTTTGGTCGTCTTGCGGTTAATATTGTTCGAGTAACCCAAAGCGCTGCGTGAGCTTCCGGTGTTGGTGACAAAATGAAGTTCTCCGTAAATTAGAGCATTTTTTATTCGGCTCTTATATTCTTCAATGCCGATTTCAAGCGTTGTCTTGAAATAGGAGGAAATGTTGACCATATCCACCAAGCCTTCACGATCCCATGCCTCTGTATCCAATCCGACCTTGAGGCCCTCTGCAATCCGGTGCGGCACACGAACGCTCAAGCTTAAATGCTTCCCTCTGCTCTCTCCGATATCATTCAGCATACTTCGGATTCGGCGAATAAATTCGTTCATGACAAGCGTACCTTCCGCGATTTGGTTATCGGGGAAATATCTTGGAGACCGCATTAAGTCAAGCTCCATGCCATCGATATCGTAATTTTCTGCCAGCTCCTTCAATAAGCTGAAGTAATAATCTCGCACTTCAGGTACGAGGTAATTGAAGGCGGAACCCGTCGGTTCGAGCAAATATTCAGGGTGGCTGCGCCAGAAGCTTCCATGGGTTTGAGCATGCTTAAGCTTCACATAATGATGGTCATTCATCCGGTACGCAATAAAGAAGTCGACCCCGATTTCTCTTGCCGTCTGTAAAGAAAGGGCTACGGGATCTTTATGCTGTAGCATGTAACGGCGTGTCCGGAAGTAAGCTTTATCATTGTAGCTCCAGTTAGCTTCGGGCAGCGGCTCTTTTTCATACGGCGCTTCATCCTGCCATCTCCGGTCAATTTCCGAATACCACAGGTTGGTGCGCCATGATTGCGGGCAGCACATCAGCGCATCTACCTGCGTACCTTCAAGCTCCTTTACATAACCGATGACCTGCTCGTCTGTCACGTTCTCATCATAAGTCTGGTAAGGGGTTTGGGTCGTAAATAAACTCAGCAATTCGTGATTGTACAGGCATTTGTATCGTTTTCCTTTGAAAACTTGTTGGTTCTCAGGCATGTCAGTTCCTCCGAATCAATGTTAAGTTTTTTAATAGCTGTAAAGCGTGATTTCCATGCATTGAACACTTGGATTGGATGGAATCCGGTTTCGACAAAACGAGCCGGCTTCCTGAACATACATTCCTCCATTTCTAGACTGTCATTCAACTTCTGGCCATTCATTATGTCCCAGCAGGTTACATGCCTTATAGTAGCTGTTTCATTCAGGTCTGATAACAAGGAAAATTTAATTTTTCACCTTGATTATTTACGCATGGAGTTACATAAGGAAAATATCGCAAAAAAACCTCCCCTTATATAAAATTAAAGGGAGGAGCTCATAAGTTTAAATGGTTACTTGCGTTTGTAATAAAAGCTGGGCTCAGACTTATCCTTTTGCAGCGAATTGACTTCCTCAATCGCTTTATCGCCACCGCCATTTCTCCATTTGACTACCATCTCATCGAATGTTTTGTTCACGTCACCCTTGGAATCAAGAAGCATTTTCGTATATCCCTCATCCAGGATCTGGCGTAGTACGGTAGACTTCTCCAGCAGTGTCGGAATGGCAATATTTGAACGGAGGTAATCATAATTAATATTTTTTTCATAAGTATCCAGCTTGCCAAGCAAATATTCAGCAGCTTCTTTGGGAATAAACTTGGTGTATTTCTCTGGATCGGAGAAGAGCCATTCCGGTTGGAGCATTTCAAGCCCGACTGTTGTATTATATTGAGGATCCTTCTTGTCTTCTGGGAACGGAACCTTCACACCGTTTTGGATGCTATAGGTTTTGCCTTCAACTCCATATTGGATATAATCAAATCCACGGGTAAGCTGGTATTCCAAATAACCTAGTGCTGCCTCCGGATTTTTGGATTTGCTCGATATTTGGTTCGTTCTGGAGATTGGGATCGCCGGTGTTGCAACCTTCCATACATTTCCTCCATGAGTAATTGGATCGATGATTTCCGCCTTCATGTTTGGAAGAACAACGACTTGTCTATAATTCCCAAGAGTCGTAACGATCACTCCAACCTTACCCGATTTAAATTTGTCCAATCCTGACGTTTTACCAACCAACAAATCCTGATCCAGCAGGCCCTTTAGACGAAGATCGCGAAGAAAGCTCATGGCTTCCTTGGCTTCCGGTTGAATCAATCCGTATTGAAGCTTGTTGGCATCGCCTGGTGTTGGGGACCATCCTGGATTTATACCAAATAACGGAAAAAAGGCGTACAATCCTGAGGCTTGGATGTCAGTTAAAGTAAGGGGAATGGTATCATTCTGCCCATTACCGTCAGGGTCCTTATCTCTAAATGCAGTCAGTACGACCACCAGCTCATCCAAGGTTTTCGGTACTTTCAAGCCCAGTTTGTCCAACCAATCCTTGCGAATGACGATGCCATTCCCGCCGCGGTCTCTCAACACGGGCACTCCATAAATCTTGCCATCCTTCGGGCTTTTCATGAAATTCCATGTTTTTTCACTAAAAGCTTCCTTAAGCTTGGGAAACTTGGGAAGCAGCTCATCCAACGCCAGAAAGACGCCTTGATCGATTAACGTATTATGCTCCGGATCTCCAGGAGAATTGGTAACGATAATATCCGATAAATCTCCGCCAGCAAGTTTAACGCTCAGCTTAGTTTTGTACTCAGCGCTCGGAACGGTTTCATAGGTCAAATCGACATTGGCATCCTTCTCTATGATCTTCTCCAGCTCTGAATCGGGATGATACGTTTGTCCCGGAGACAGGTACTTAAATATCGATATTTTCGCAGGCGGTTTCACCGTTCCTTCCTGGGTACCTGCAAGCTTTTTTTCCTCTGTACTCGTACATGCGGCAAGTGACGCGGCTGTCAATACCATTACCGTGGTTGCGATTACATGTTTTCTTTTCAACAATAGAACCTCCCTTTTCATTCTGCTTCCTACAACTATAGGGTAGCTCCTATGCATTTTTTTAAAAACAAGGTTTATTAAAGGTTTTACCTTGTTATTTACAGGGAGACTTTTTTATCCCTTCAACACAAGTTTTCATAGCTAATTAGCGGCTTGGCTGATGGTTCCACTTAATTCAATAAGCGGATGCTGAAGAACCACTTTACACCCACCTGTGGCCCGATTTTCCAGTGTAATCCCGTAGCTGTCCCCGAACCTCAGCTTCAGCCTTCGATCTGTATTCGATAGTCCGACACCTGAATAGTTCGAATCTCCATGCCTTAGCTCTGATTCCATATTTGCTGCTGAACCCACGCTGAGTCCAGGCCCGTTATCCTCAATGCTGCAAATAATCCGATCCTTCGATTGGATCACCGTGATCATAATTTTCCCGGTTCCCTCCACCATTGTTTTCATTGCATGTTTAATCGCATTCTCAACAATAGGTTGAATCGTCAGCTTCATGAAGGGCTGGCATAAAATATCCGGGTCTATCTGATAATAGACCGAGAAGGCATGGGAGTTGCGCTGCAATTCGAGTGACAAATAATTTTTGACATACTCCAGCTCTCTTTCCATCGTCGTCAACTCCTCATCCGTATGAATACTGAACCTCAACAGGTTGGACAAGGTAGCTATCATCTCGACAATTTCAGGAGCCTCCGCTTTTTCCGCCTTCCACTTGATCGTATCCATCGTGTTATATAGAAAATGTGGATTCAACTGGTGAATTAATGCACGTATTTCAAGTTTTCGCTTCTCTTCCTCATACATCTTAGTCTTTTGAATCAGCTCAAACATGCCTTTGATCATCGAATTGTAGCCACGGACCAACTGCCCGATTTCATCCGTTCTCGGTAAATATTGCTCACAATAGAGGAGCTCGCCCGAATAAATCTTCCGCATAAATCGGACTAGCGTGCGAATGGGTATGGTCACCGAGCGTACAATCAATAGAAGCAGAATACTCATGATGATAATCCCGGATGAAACCAGCAGCCAGGTAAAGCGTTTTATTTTTTCAACCGGTCCTGTCACTTCATCAATGGGGATAAGGGCTGCCAAGCGCCAATTGTTAATATCCAGCGGTCTGGAAACCTCATAAAAGTCAGTCTCATTTTTACGAATCATTTTCAGAGGGTTGTCGGTGCCGGGTAGGCCCATGTTCAAATCATGATAAATTTCTGTAATAGCCGATTCGGGGTTATTGCTTCGGGTTGCAAGAACTCGCCCATTTTCTTCAACCAAATAATAGCTGATTCTTTCCACATTCTCTGGAATAATGAACTGGTTGTCCAGTAAAAACCGCGGTACCCGTAAAGTTAAGACACCAATGGGCTGCAGCGACGGATAATCACGAATCGCACGTACATAAAGGAGCTCTAATGGAAGCTCATCTTTAACGGAGCGAACATGCCATGCCCCCTGTCCTTCCATCAATAAAGCAAGCTGGAACCAATCCTCATTTCCCTTCACATTTCCTGCATAAATCGGATATAGTTCTGGATCCTTGGGGTAAATTGCGATATCCAATTCACCCTGCAATTCTTCAAGGATGGGGTTCATTTGCCTGATAAAATCGTACTCGTCTAAAGAGGATTGGGGCGGGGGCTGATGTAAGAGCGCTTTCAATCTCTGCGACTCCAATACTTTGTCGGATTGCTGCTTCGTCCGCGAAAATAAGGATTCCAACCGGATGGCATTATGGTGAAGATTATCAAGCAGAAATGCCTGGGTCATGGTCTGAATTTGCTGATTGGATTGGTTAAAGGATAAATAGCCGAGTATGATAGTTGGAATGGCAACAATCGACAGCAGCAGCATACTGATCTTGGTATACAAATTCGGATGAAAATTCAAAGTGTCCCCTCCACTTTTTATTTGCCATAACGAAACTCTTTAGGCGACATCCCTGTTCTTTTCTTAAAAACCTTCCCAAAATGCTGCAAATCCTGATAACTGATTTCTTCGGCTATTTCGTATATTTTAAGGCTTGATTCCCGCAAAAGCGATTTGGCCTTATTCATTTTGATCTCAATAATATGGTCGGAGAACGCTTGTCCCGTTACTTTCTTGAAAATATGGCTAAGCCAAACAGGATGAATTCTAAGCTTCTCCGCTACAAATTGCAGCGAGAGGTCGCTTTCACGTTCGGTCGCGATAATCGTTTTGGCTTGTTCGATCACAGCATTGTTATTAATCGATAATTGTAAGGATATTTGGCCAGATAACAGGATGAAATAATCAACCAACTCCCTCTTGATTGAGGACGTAGTCAGATCCTTCTCCAGGTTCTCCCAGATCGCCAGTGGAATTTGTTCCATGCCTACTCTTGTTTTCCCTTTAAGCGCCGATTGTATTTCCATGATCCAATCCAGTGAGCTCTGGGCCAATTGCTTACGATGCAGCATATTGGTATTGCGGACCATATCATCTACCTTGTCATTAACCGCATGGATAATACCGTCCTTATCCCCATTTATTAACGCTTCCAAACAACTGCTGTTCGAATCATACTTTTCGCCATCGCTGCGCAGGTCAGCAATGTCCCCGTAATGCAAAGCAGGCCTACGGTCTGCTGAAGCCCACCGTAGTGCCTGAATAGCCTGCTCATATCCATCCGATAGTGACTGGAATGCACTCATGACGCCGCTCACTCCGCATATTAATTGCAATTTCTGATAGAGACTTACATTATCGCGAATCGCATCAATCAGTTCATCCATATCCGGATAGGCCGATATGACAATCCAACGGTTGTATACATTTTTCAATAAATAGGACGGTTGAAAATGCTGCAGGGTCTCGCCTGCCACATTACCTATCGAGAATAATTGCAGCTCTACATCCTTATCGCTTAAGGTTGATTCGTCATGCAGGCCAAAAGCGGCAACCCGGTAAGGTGAAGTGGTTAACCATATCATCTGCCAAAGCTGTAAGCGGTGATAGATATGCTCCTGCAAATGAGTCTTTTTCGTACAAAAGCTTAACATATATTGATCCATCAATACTTTGGTGCCCATCCGGGCGTGCTCCGCCCGATGCTGATTTTCGAATTTTTGGTGGTCTTCGTCGCCAATAAGCTTCACAATGCTGGCGATCTTTTGCACAAATTCCGTTTTTTCAAACGGTTTAAGTACATAATCCATTGCACCAAGCCGCAAACTGCGCTGTGCATAGGCAAACTCGTTAAAGCTGCTGATAACCATAACCTTCGGATCATATTCGGGAATCTGCTTTACTTCCTCTAAAAGCTCCAGCCCTGACATCCGTGGCAGTACAATATCCGTAATAATAATATGGGGATGGAGAACACGGATCATTTCCATGGCATCCTCAGCGTTCCCAACCGTATACACTTGACAAAAGGCCGGAAGCATCAGAGAAAGGGAAGCTTTGATTCCCTCAAGAACCTCGGTCTCGTCTTCAATAATCATCATTCTAATTATAGATTGCATACACCTCTACCCCTTTACGGCTCCCATAACAATACCTTTCACAAAATATTTTTGCAGAAACGGATACACCAACAATATAGGAACCGTAGCAAATACAATCGCAGCTGATTGAATATTAGCCGGTTCAATTCGTATATTTGTAGTATCGGCACTAGCCAAATCGGAGAAATTCTGGTCAAAAACAATCGTTTTCAGCAGCACCTGAAGGGGCCACTTACTTGAGTCAGACATATAAAAGACGCCTTTGAAAAACTCGTTCCAGTGCCCAACTCCGTAAAATAACCCAATTGTCGCTATAACCGGTGTAGACAACGGAATGACAATTTTCACGATCAGAGACAGCTCGTTGCATCCATCGATCTTGGCTGATTCTTCTATTTCTTTGGGTAAATCCATAAAAAAATTCCGCATCAAAATTAAATAAAAGGCATTGACAGCCCCAGGCAGCATCATAGCCCATAAGCTGTTAAGAAGACCCAAATTTTTGATGTTTAAATAGCCCGGTACGATACCGGCATGAAACGTCATAACCAATACAAGAAATACCATAAACATATTCAATCCCGGGAGATCCCTTTTGGACAATGCATAAGCCCCCGATATCGTAAAAAGCAGGTTGATCAACGTGCCTGCAACCGTAATGATAACGGTAATGCCAAAAGCACGAATCAATGTCGGGGTGGAAAATACATATTTGTACGCTTGCAGGGTCAATTCCTTGGGATACAACATCAGACTGGTATGATACACCGCGTCGGGTCCGCTGAAGGACACAGAAAATACGTGCCATACCGGTAATATTGTAATTATACAAGATAGCAAAAGAATGGTACATATGAATATATCGGCAGCATTGTAACGCTTGTTCATCCGTTCAGCTCCTTACCAAATTGATCTTTGTCCCATTTTTCTCAAAAGTGTGTTTGTACTTAAAATGAGGATAAATCCAATAACTCCTTTAAATAATCCCACCGCTGTAGCCAAGCTGAATTGCCCTCTTTCCAAGCCCATTCGATACACATAAGTATTTATGATGTCACCTACCTCGTAAACCGTTGGATTGATCATGACATAAATTTGCTCGAAGCCCGCATCCAGAATATGGCTCAAATTAATAATGAACATCAGTGTAATAGTTGACATGATGCCTGGCAGCGTTACGTGCAGCAGCTGATGGAACCGATTGGCGCCATCGACCGTTGCCGAATCATAAAGGTCCGGATTCACACCCGCCAAAGCAGCTAAATAAATAATAGCGCCCCATCCGAATTCTTTCAGAATGCTGGTAAGGACAATGATCGTCCGGAAATAATGCGTATCAATCAGGAAGTTGATCGGCTCCATGCCGAACGTTTTAATCAATGCATTAATCACACCGGAAGGCGTCAAAAAGGTGACAACAATTCCACCGAATACGACCCATGAAAGGAAGTGTGGGAAGTAAGTAATCGTCTGCACTGCCCTTTTAAAAAAAACTATTCTAACCTCATTGAGCATTAAAGCGAACACGATAGGTGCCGGGAATCCGAAAATTAATTTGTACATGCTGATCAGCAGTGTATTCGCCAAAAGGCTTGCAAAATCCGGATTTTGGAAGAGCTGATCAAAATGCTTCATACCCACCCAGGGGCTGTCGGAAATACCGAGAAAAGGCGAAAAATCTTTAAAGGCAATCGATAAGCCGTAATAAGGTACAACATGGAACATGATAAAATAAATCAAGGTTGGCAAGAGCAGTATATATAGCCATATGTGTTTTTTTAATACTGCAATGAAGGCTCTCGGCTTCCGCTTGGCCACGCGAAGGGGGTGCACGGACTGAACAGGTTGCATTGCCACTATCTCCTCTCTGTATGTTTATAGTTGTTAACGATTTAATAATAAGTGAATTTCTATGGAGTAAACAGGTGAATTGCTACAAGTTTGAGGTGGTTTATTAAAGGAGCTGCACCTTTCCTTTAAGTCGGAAAAGAAGAGCCACCAGATAGGAGAAAATCTGATGGCTCCGATGACTAAGGCTATGATTCTGTACACTTTTGTACGGAATTTGTATCTGTTAAAGAAAACACGTCTCCCATTATTTGGTGGTTGATCCGTGACGGAAATTAAGGAAAGCTAAGAATCAATAGCCCGGGTTGTTATCGTACTTTAGTATGGCATCGACTGAGATTTCGAAGGGGTTCCCCTTCAGTTTGTCATGTTTGTCATGTTCCTTTTTCATTCGCCGGTGTATTCCACCTTTATCGAAATAGGAGTAGTTGAAGGTTGGAAAATCATCGCGCAGCCCGATATTGACGAGATCTATCAGATTCTCATTGTAGCCCGGAAGCCAGTTTACATTCTCGTAGTACCCTTTGCCGGAATCATTATAGCGGAATTCCATGGCGAGTGCATTACCCTGTACATTGGTAATTTTTATATTTTTAAATACTTGACCGAATGTATTGTAGTCGAAAAACATGCCGTTGGGGCCCAAATCCAGATTGGACGGATGGGAGTAAATATCATTGATCACAATTTGATCGTAATAATTCGTGTTATAGGCGTCCGTGTATTGCTTGCTCGTTCCCGCCTGGTGAATCGCTCCCGTGTCCCCGCTATCCTGGTTCGTCTTGTACACTTTCACGTATTTGACGATATTGTTCCTCGTATACCCGTTGCTGCTCTTATTGGAAGAACTCGTGTCCTGACCTGTCGGCCCGCGAAAACTTATGGCAAACCTCGGTCCGTTGAAAATTTCGCTGTAAGAAATTTCGTTGAAGCCGGCATTGTATATATTGATGCCCGAGCTGTCGGTCGCCAGCTGTCCCACATCGTGAATCTTGTTGTTCGTCAGGATGTTGTATTTGAGAACATCACCCGTTCCCGTTTCAGCCCGAAGCAGGATGCCGCTTATACCCATCTGTTCGATCCAGCAGCCGACTACCCTATTGTATTGGTTGTAATTGTGCATATATATGCCGAACAAGCCGGCGTTCTTAAGATGGGAATTCCTGATCACAATATTCTCCGTATTGCTCATGTTCATCATGCCTTTACGCGTTTCCGGATTTTGATACCACGCATTTATTTGTTTGGTGAAATCCGTTCCCTCGAAGGTCAACCCTTCGAACGCAATATTTTGAACCTTGTCGTTAGCACTGCTTCCTGCCAGCGAGATTAGCGTTTGCACTTTCGGCGCTACAATCGTCTGATCGTCCGGGTCTCCGTTCATCGGCCAGTAGTAAAGCATCCCTGCATCGCGATCCAGATAAAATTCTCCGGGCTGATCCAGCAGTTGGTATATGCCTTCCACATAATAACGGGCTTCGGGTCCGATCACTGTGCCGTCCCCATTGCTGATACTGATCGTTCTGGAATTCGCATCGATAGCGGTAATGGGACTGGTCCACATCCCCCAATTACGATATCCCCACGGCCAGACTACCAGATCTGAGTCACTTATATCCCAATTCGATGTATCAAGATCACCGCTCTTATAGGTTATGCTGCTGACGGTTCCAGACTCGGAAGTCAAATAGGGAGCATTTGAATTTAGAAAGCTGTTATTTGTGACATAGTTGGGAGTACGCGCTTTCCTCGCTCTTTGGCCGTTCTCATACAAGGTTTCAAAGCTCCATCCCTGACCGACATTCGCTTTCCAGATCGAGCCTTGATCCGGCATCCATTCTTTTATTTTCCTGCCTCCTACCAGCCGTGCACTGCCCAATTCGTCGTCGTTTTTATAAATAATATAATAATTGTTGGTTCCGGAATCCGCCGCGTCAAAGGCAATCGTATCGTCCACGTAATAATTCCCTTGTTTCAAATGAACGACAATGTCACCGGTCATATTGCCGTTAATCGTTCTTATATAGTCTTTGGCGCCTTGTATGGAGGCAAATGGCTGTTCTTCAGTGCCTGGATTCTCATCATCTCCGTTGGGAGCGACATAAAGATTCGACTGAATCTGGGTTGTCGTTCTTTCGTAATACGGCGTACGCGTCGGAATCGGTGACGGCGTGGTGACGATCGGCACCTCAGGTGTGGTTTCGCTGCCAGCAGCCGCTCCATATATGCTGACATTGTCTACATAAGCAATGACGGGACTCGGACTGGCGCCCCCGACAAACCAGATCCGGCCGATATTAGAGGCCACGGCTCTGCGGAAGGGAAGATTGTCGCCAATTAACTGGCCGTTCAGGTACAGGTCAGCCGTTTTAAGCGACACATCGGCTTCAATCCGGAAATCGTTCCAATGTGTGCCGTCAAACCCGCTTGGCGTCAGCACCGTCGTCGTCGTTGTGCCCCCTGTGGTGACAAACCAGCGGATCTCGTTTTTCAATATACCCATCGAGGTGACCAGGCCGGAAGTGGAAGTGGAATCGTCCAATAGGTAGAACTGGAAGGAGCCCGTATTGTTCGTGGCGGGGTCGATTCGAATCGATGCCTCCGCGATCATTTGATGCAGCTGGGTACCGAACTTCTTGAACGTGCCTATCGTTCCGGGGTCGTTATCGACGATTCGCATCATCTTTCCGGTATCGCCTTTCCCATAAACCCCCACCGTCACGGATGAGCCTGCCGGCAAGACGGAAGGCGTTAGGGCATCCCATGCAATCCCGCTTCCTGTCGTAAGCGAATCGAAATTTTCGGAAAATAATACAGGCATCTCTCCCTTTATCCTGACATTGTCTACATAAGCAATGACGGGACTCGGACTGGCGCCCCCGACAAACCAGATCCGGCCGATATTAGAGGCCGTGGCTCTGCGGAAGGGAAGATCGTCGCCAATCAATTGGCCGTTCAGGTATAGATCGGCTGTTTTGAGCGACACATCGGCTTCGATCCGGAAATCGTTCCACTGCGTACCGTCAAATCCGTTTGGCGTTAACACCGTCGTCGTCGTTGTACCTCCAGAGGTGACAAACCAGCGGATCTCGTTTTTCAAGATGCCCATCGAGGTGACCAGGCCGGAAGTGGAAAGGGAATCGTCTAACAGATAGAACTGAAAAGAGCCCGCGTTGTTCGTAGTAGGGTCGATTCGAATCGAAGCCTCCGCGATCATCTTATGCAGCTGGGTGCCGAATTTCTTGAACGTGCCTATCGTTCCGGCGTCGTTATCGACAATTCGCATCATCTTACCGGTACCGCCCTCCCCGTAGACCTCAGCCGTCACGGACGAGCCCTCCGGCAGAACGGAAGGGGTTAAGGCATCCCACGCTACACCGCTTCCCGTTTCGAGCGAATCGAAATTGTCCTGCCATACCGTCTGATAATATACATTCGCGGACGGACTCGCATTGGTGATAGCCGGCTCGCCAATCAGAAACATGTTCATCAACATCACATAACAAGTAACAGCCCACAGCCTTTTTGCTAACCGTTGCATCCCTATCTCTCCCTTTAGCTTCGATTCCCGGCATCGCCGGTTGTAAATTTAAATCAAGAAGAATCTGCTGCACAACCCTTAGTCAGCAGGTGTAAAGAGCAATTTCCGCACTGACAAATGTGATCCTTTTATACGGATCGGGATACGTTACATTGAATAGACGAACTCCATGAGCCCCGGCTTTAGCAAGATGAAGTGGCAGCTCGAAATAACGGACTTTTTCCGGTGTGGGCAGACCTTCGATGGAGAAGGGAGGAAACAGTTCGCCGGAGCCGACTATTTCCTTCAGCGGAATGCCGTCGAACTCTGCCTCGACAGGCACACGAAGCGTCTCACGGAACGTCTCTACTCTAAGTACCGCGCGCTTCAATTGTGTGAAAATGCCTTCTGTTTCGAGCCGGACCGTAAAAGCCGCTTCGTCGTTGGCAGGAAATGTGCCGTAGCCGGTGCCTATATAATAATGCTGCTGTTGTCGTCCCAAGTATTCTCTGTCACAAATGGTTCGCAGCAATTGAAATGGCGGCTCCTTGCCAGGAAACTCTTTGCGCCGCGCCTCGTGGAACGAATGGTCCCGGGTGTAGTTGAAATTGAAAAAGCTCAGCCCGTCCACGCCTCTGTTCCAATAATTCAATGCGGCTGTCTCATATATTTCCCGGGTCGTTTTGCGGCTGATATTGTTCACATACCCGAGAACGCTGCGGGACTCACCCGTATGGACAACGAAATGAAGCTCGCCGTATATGCGGGCATGCTCAATACGGCTTTTGAACTCTTCGATGCCGATTTCAAGCGTAGTCTTGAACGATGAGGATATATTAATCATATCCACCAGCTGCTCGCGGTCCCATGCTTCTACATCCAAACCGGCCTTTAGGCCGGCTGAGAGCCGCTCCGGTACGCGTACGCATAATTGCAAATACTTGCCACGGTTATCTCCGATCTCATTCAGCATTAGACGGACTTGTCTGATGAATTCGTTCATAACCGGGATACCTTCAGCAACCCGATTGTCCGGAAAAAAGCGTGGGTGCCGCTGAAAGTCGAGCTCCAACCCATCAATGTCGTAGTTCTCTGCCAGCTCGCGAAGCAATCCGAAATAATAGTCGCGCACCTCATTGATCATATAATTGAACGGGGTTCCGCTTCCTTCCGGCTCGATCCAGTATTGGGGATGGTTGCGCCAGAAGCTTCCATGCGTCGGTAATTGCTTATCATACAAATAATGATTATCGTTCATCCGGTAGGAGATGAAGAAATCAATACCGATCTCCCTTGCCGCCTGCAGGGTCAAGCCGACGGGATCCTTCTTTTGCAGCATATAACGGCGAGCGCGGTAATAAGCCTTCTGATTATATTTCCAATCGTCCTCGGGCAGCGGTTCATGCTCGAACGGCGCTTCCTCCTGCCATCTCCGATCAATTTGAGATTCCCATAGAATCGTTCTCCATGCTAATGGACAGCACATCAGGACATCGACTTGCGTACCCTCCAACTCTTTGACATACCCGGTAACCTGGTTGTCTCTGACATTCTCCCGATAAGTTTGGTAAGGCGACTGCGACGTAAATAAACTCAGTAACTCATGATTAAACAAGCAATTGTAGTTTTTTTTCCTATGCATGAACAGGTCTCCTTCCTCTCAGTGCTTTGCGCCTCAAATTCCTCCTAGTGCGATTCATCAACGGATGATGGCATGCGCTAGTAATTGAGTATCGGCCAGCAATTACAAGGTTATCGCCTTAAGCCCTATATAACTACAGGGAAAACTAAATGTTTTGTCTTGTTTTTTACAGGTAGATGATATCGACAATGTCCAGGCAGAGGGAAAATAAGCAGTTTCCCTCGGTTTTAATGGTTTATCTAACGTATACTCACTCATTCGCAGGATTTCATCACCTTGAAAATAACGACCGCTTAGAAAACAAGGTTCTATGGATAAAAACCTTTAATTTTAAGCATGCGGGAACAGAGAAGCCGTAAATTCATTCCCCTAAATTTCACTCTACTGCACGCATATTCCACGAATACCTGGAAGTTTACCATCCCATGGCTCTACGGGTCTAAGCCCTAACATTCCATCGTCATACTTATCCAAGGTGTGGAGACCGATTGCGTTTAGCGGACGGGTCAAAGCCCTTCTCGGGCAGGAACTCAGTTCTCCGTGCTTTCTTTGTAAAATCCTGCTTTTCCCAGCAGTTTAAATACAGATCTCTGCTTCTTCATATGCTTAACTTTAACGTTGTACTTATGTAACTCTCGAAATACAGGATTCACACCAATGAGCTGTATGGTAGCGAGAAACAAATATTTACGTAAGGTAGAATCTCCTCGGTTGGATATGACGATCTGTCCCTTTCGTTTTCCCGACGTACTTTCAGCTAGATTAAGACCGGCTTTTCGTAGTAACTGACGTCCATGCGCATATTGTCTAAGATCACCCGCACCAGCTAATATCGCTGCAACGAAGATGGGGCCAAGCCCCTTTATGGAGCGAAGCTGACTTGCCATCGGAATCTCACTAAGTATTTCTAGGATTTTCTTCTGCATTTCCCCTAACATTTCCACGATGCGCTCATACTCTTCGATTAATCGATTTAAATCCTGCTTTGCCTCAGATAACGCTGTGATATCACCCACACTCCGCTTGGCTTGAGAAATAAGCTCAGCAGCTTTCTGCGTGCCTGTAGAACCGCCTGCTCTGTGCATATGCTTTCTCCAAGTCGTAATCATCTCGGTTATAGATCGTGAGGCGAGATCCTGTGGTAATGGTAACTCTTTCAATGTGGCCATTGAACGTTTGCAAGTCCAGTCTTTAAACACCGATGTATACTCTGGGAAGCGAATATCTAACCAACGAATAATTCGATTCTGCAACCGGACACTGTAGGCGACCCAGAATTCCCGATCGCTCATCAGTGTGCGTAGTCTTTGGAACTCTTGGGTTTGTCGCGTATATTCATAATAATAACCACGGCTTACAATATCCGCGATGATAAGCGCATCCTTCGGATCACTCTTGGAAGGACTATTATCGCGGTTCTCCTTGTTTCTTTTGGTGGTGGCTGGATTCACTAGGACAACGTTCGATCCTTTGTTTGTAAGCCAATTCGCCAGGTTCCACCAATAATGTCCTGTAGGCTCCATGCCGATGATAAAACTATTCAAACGATGCTTTTGCTGAAGTCCTTCTATCCAACGCTGCAGCTTTTCAAAGCCTTCTATGCTGTTACTAAATGAGAGGTGTCGATTCGAGAGCACGATTCCGCGAAAATTCGTAGCTTGCGCCACATGAGTTTCTTTAGCCATATCGATACCTACAACAAGATGAGATGTGCTAATTCGTTCAATTCGTTGATTTTGTACTTCTGATTGTTTAAACTTCATAATAAGAGCGCCTCCTTGATGGTGTTGGGTTGTAAGCCCGGGACAAACCCATCATACCGAGGCGCTCCTTTTTTGACAAAGGCTATTTCTTAGCCTTAACAGGAATGTTTAGCTGAGAGAGTACCGACAACATAAGTTTGCATAATATTTATTCTGTTACTCCATCGGGAATGTAATAACGTTCTTGTCATTTATCGGAAATGTAATAAGGTTCTTGACATCGACCGATGACAAGAACCTTATTACATAACTAAAAAAAGCCGCAATTTAAGCGACTTTGAATGTAACAATGATGTTGACTTCCGAAACTTGTCTTAACGACACAAATGATCCTACTCTTACAACAAATGTTCCTACAGCCCCAAGACACACCTATATTTCACAAAACGCTTAAATTTGAATTTTATAGAGATTGTCTTCAAAGTGAAAAACATTTTTATTTATTTGGTAATTATTCCATACTTAAATACAGTGACTAGTGAGAAATGCAGTAAAGAGTGTAGATATATCCTTACCACGCACTCCACATGTGCAGAGTGCTATTTAAGCCCAGCCACCATCTGCAGATTTAGTATCACAGCCTCAACCTTCAACTCGATTCTCTTCCTTACCACTATTTGTAATATTGTTTACCGTATCATCTATAGAGCGAAATCGAAAGGCACCCGAGTTGGGTGCCTTTCACTGCCTTAGAATCTTCAATATTTACCGCTGACCTACCTGCCGTTCCATCAAATAAAATATATAATCGGTCGGGACCCCGGCATATCCTTGCTGCCTCAGCATCGCGGTCACATTGCCCCTGTGATACGTCCCGTGGTTGACCACATGCCGCAGGATGTCGGAGAAATGCGTATCAAGACGGCCGTACTTCGGATGCTCAATCGTCATTGCCTTGTCCGGATCAGGCGTACGCCCCAGCAAATCACGGAACTGTTCGGCGACGCCTGAGAACAATCGGCGCATCTCGTCAACGGTTCTGCCCTGCGCTTCCTCCGTCCAGCCCGGCATCTTCGGAAAAATGTCCTTGTTCGGAACTTCCGCTAGCACAGACATATAGAGCTGTTCGAACAAGTACATGTGCCCAAACGTTTGTGATACGGACGGGAACACGCTCGTCACTTCCGCATGGAACGTATACCAGGTTCGCTGACAACCGTTGTCAGTGAAGTTCAATCGGAATCTTCGTCGTAATGTTTTGCGATTCCATATGCCACTTCCTGGATCCGACGCTTCAGCTCCAGCGGCTCCAGAATGCGAATGGCTGTGCCGAACGTCATTAGATACATCGGAAGGTGCTTGTTCATCGTCGGGACGTCGAGCAGAAACCGCACCTCCCGATCGGTCCGTTCCGTCAAATAGTGGCGCATATGCCAGTGGCGGCAAACCGCGTTCAGCGTGTCGGGCTCTCCCTCGATGCGGATGACCGTCAGCGGTCCGTCTGCCTCCCGTTCCCGCTCGGACTGGTCGCGGAAATAGACGGACGCGGAGAAACGCTCCGGCTTTTCGAACCGCGCTTCAGTCGGCTCCAGCCGCGCGATGCGGTCCACGCGGAACGTCCGCACCGCCTGCGACCGATGGCAGAACGCGACAGCGTACCATTCGTTTCGGTCATAAGCCAACCCGTACGGATCAACTTCTCGTCCGTCATTCTGCTCCGCATTCGCTTTGCGATAGGTGATGCGAACCGTTAGCCCGTCCTTCGCTGCCTGCTCTAGGTCACGTAACAACGGAACGACGGA
The DNA here is from genome assembly GCF_025567575.1 of Paenibacillus baimaensis. Taxonomy (NCBI): domain Bacteria; kingdom Bacillati; phylum Bacillota; class Bacilli; order Caryophanales; family Paenibacillaceae; genus Paenibacillus; species Paenibacillus baimaensis. The sequence continues at coordinate 59,630 of NZ_JAOQIO010000025.1, forward strand.
AGGTAGACGCGACGGAGAAATCACATCCAAGCCATTCGACTGACAGGACAAATCGTGGCGCTGCTCTTCGTGCAGCCCGTTCTCCACCTTCTTCAGCGCGCTTTCCAGCTCCTCTGTATACGGATAGCCAGCGCCTTGCGCAAATTTAAACGCATCCACAAGCGCCTTCACCTCTACGGAGTTGAAGAACAATGGCGTCTCCTTGAAGCTTTCCAGAATACGAATGCCACCGTCATGGCCCGATTCCGCGACGACCGGCACACCACTGGCGCATAATGCGTCGATATATCGGTACACGGTGCGAACGCTGATCTCCAAACTGTCCGCGATCTGCGTGGCGGTGAGCTTCCTTCCGGTTCTAAGCATCCAAAGCATCGAAAGCATGTTATCCCATTTCGCTATCGGAAGCACCCTCTTTTTCTCAAGAAAATGAAACTGATTTAAGCTTTGCGTAATTATGTGAAAAATAGATATTACACTCAGGTGAATGCGGCTCCATAATTCTACTTTCTCACAACCAACACACAGCACTCCACATACCTTGTGGCTGTGATAAGTATGCCGCTAGAACCTGTAGCCCCTTGGCGGCAGGGTATATTTTCGAAAGATTGCTTTTTCAACCTCAAAATTTTGAAGTTTCTATTTTCGTCAACTATTTGGCACCAGCATTTCTATTACATCACTTCAGCAAATTGTCACTTTTAATACTTTTTATTAAAACAATTATTGGACTTATTCACCGCCAAAGCTTTTGGCCCATTCAGTAACCCTCCGACTACTTTCCACTTCTGACAAATCCTCAATCCTAGTCATTCAGAAGGATTCTTCACTGTTATAAATACGGTAATAGATGTACAGCCGTTGGGTGTTCCATTCTTTGTATATTTACCTGACACTCCCATATATTTTATGTTTATACCTTTATTGAATTGAATTCATCAACTCATAGAAATATTTGGATTCTTGAGTCTTATTAAGACTATACCAGGCATCTAATGTTTGTGAAGAAAACACGCCCAGAGCTTTCAAGACGTGTACAGAAAATTCCAACGGAGCTATTCCAGATGCAGTGATCAATTTTCCATCAGTTACAACAGACTCCATTTTGTAATACTCTTTACCCGTGTAAGTGGGACAGATCATTTTAAGGTATTCCAGATCATTGCTTGTATGCGGGCGTGAATTCAGCAATCCTGTCTGGGCAAGTCCCATTGTAGCACCACAAATCGCTGCAACCAATATACCTTCCTTTAAACACCTCTGGGCGATTTTTAAGATGGGTTGGTGAATTGTTTCTGTCCATGTATCTCCACCGGGTAAAATCAATGTATCTGTGCTTTCAATGCTGCACTCATCCAGTTTAATGTCAGGCAGTATTTTCAATCCGCCCATTGTAGTTACAGGAGTCTTTTCAATTCCCACGGTAACTATTTTTGATGGGGCCAGCCCCTTTTTATAATATCTTCCCGAGTTCAGTTCGGCAGTTAAGTAACCTATTTCCCAGTCTGCCATTGTGTCAAACACATAAAGATATACCGTATTATTCATTTGCAAGTTCTCCTTATTTTACAATTCATCAAGTGATACCAACTATCCATCGGTAATCAATAATTATCATCATTATAAAACAACTTCACTGACATCTACTGTCAGCGAAGCAATTAAAGTTGATAATATTCCATTAACTCCGATGCAACAGCAACAAGTTTTTCCTTCAAACTCTGTGGTTCGATTACTTGAATGGATTTCCCGTAGGATAGGAGAAAATAAGGGACATATATATGAATTGATTTTTCCTCAAGTAAAAAGATTGCTTGGTTTGATGTCCGCTCTTTCAGATGATGCCCCAAAAACCAATGCAGGCATAAGTCATCCAATGCCTCTGGCCTACCGCCGATAATTAAAGAAATTAACCCGTCCTTGCCTACTAAATCAGGCAATAGATTTTGCATAAATAATTCACGGGCCGAAAAAGTTCGGGTCGCTTAAATGTTATTTGAGTACGCTTGATTTGTAGAATTCGTCTGCCCGAAAGCTGCGGATCGCAGAGGTGCTCTGATAAAATTATTCAGCAAGCTATACCCGCCATTATGACCTGCGTCGGATATTATAGGCACTCCACTGGCACATAGTGCATCAACATACCGATAAACTGTCCTTATATTTATTTCTAACTTTTCGGATATTTGTTTTGCTGTCATTTTTACGCCCAGATTCAGCATCCATAGAATTGCCAGCATATTATCGTTTTTTGGCATAACATGAACCCTCATCCCTTTATTCATCAATCTTTCAGCCTTTCAATCCTCACGCAGCATTCAACGTGACTCGTCTACCTATCTTTCAACTTCCTTGAACGATACTGTCACATCTCATCTATTCATTTCGAACCATCAATATTAAGCACTTCACATGTGTCGTCTGCGGGAACGATAGCTTTTCCACTAAATCAATAACTACTAAGCGCATATTTGTTGAAGTATTTCTTCCGATCTCCGATTAATTAATTTTAAGGTATGCCCTGCACTCTTTTTCCTTCTGTACAGCTTCGAACATCTCTTTGAAAATAATCGACTTATAACGGAAGCTCCTGTCATCTCTTGAAGGTTCCTGCATCTGCTATTATCTAGTTTACACTCTTGGTCAACGGTAGTTTAAGATTCGCGGTAATCGGACAATGTTTGTGTCGCATTTTGATAATAGGATCAAGTTTGTGTCGTAGGCTAACGACATAAACTTGATCCTATTAAGAAAAAACTCCAGATTAACCCTGATTACAATTAGGACATTGTTTGTGTCGTCCGACAATAATTTATTATTGACAAGAACCCCGCGCCCTGGCGAGATTGGCGATCAACGGCCACTACTCTCTTCGCAGCGGAATTCGATAAGCGGTATCGCAATCGTGGCATCCGAGCTGCCTCGGTGATGCCCGGGAATAGCCTTACCGATCTGGCACGCCATTTCTCGCAGGAAGACTTACAGGGTCTATAGTCAATGTAGTCTGCGAGTTTATTTGATGTCTTTAGTGACTCAATCAGAATGTAGGAGCTTTTGTGTCGTTTAACGACAATGTAGGAACTTTTGTGCGTTTTGCCACGACACAAATGTTCCTACATAATAAAATAAAAGCCTGATTTATCAAGCTTTTTTGCTAAAGTTATGTAGGAACATTTGTGTCGCTATACATGTCGGATGACAAGAACATTATCCGATAACTGACAAGAACATTGTCCGATTAGCCCTCTATATGGTCTAGACTTTATCCCTTAAAATAAACTAGCCGCGCTGCTAACATCGCTTTCTTCGTTAAAAACAAGATGATCCGCATCCCATAATGGGTGAGATAATGACATCCAACACCTGAATGAATTCGTTGCTAGACCGACATTAAACTAGTCCCCTTATTGACATTAGAATGGTACCATTCCCAAATTAAACATGAGTATTTAGAACAATAACCACATACATTAACCACATTTTTCTTTAGCATGATGGCAATTCTTATTGTAAGGACTAGTTTAATGTCATTCACCTAGTATAGTACTAGTTTAGTGTCATAACTTCTTTGTAAGGGCAGCCGCCCGGTCTTGTTTTTGGGCTTTGTAGAGCCAATATTTGAATTGATGTAGCGTCACATTATGGGCCTCGGACCAAGCCATTCATCGTCTGTCCGCTGGCTTGATAGGCGCGAATACGCTCCGTCCATATCTCTTGTAGATTTACTTCCATTTGATGTCCATCCTTTCTTGTGCGTGATGGCTTCATTATGATTGATTTGCTTTATTAAGAACAGGTGTATTGGGTTTGACGCTCACCGTAATCGCTTGTTGAATGAATCGGTCTGTCACGGTAGGTATGCCTAAGAGACGCATTCCACCATTCGGCGGACGGGACTCGGTTCATAGGTTCCGTTTTCTAAGCTTTGACGAATGGTTTGCCAATTTAGTAGGATGTGGTCTCGTAACTTATTTACAGATATTCCATCTACTCCGTGGCTTCCTTTGTTCGTCTCGATACGTTTTAGCGCCGACAGCAAATTTTCTCGTAACAAAAGTGACTCCATCATTCTTCGATACACTCCTTGCGTGAATTGTTCTTCTCTTTATGCCGTTTGTAAGCTCAGCCCTTCTAAGTACCCTCGCGTATTCACCGCTACTTTCCCTAGATAAGTTCTCTCGAATTATCTGCTTTCATCGCTTACCCTCGAATGCTAAGTCGTTCAACTCCTAGTTCATGTTCAGCCCTTCCGCAAGATGTTGCACCACCCTGCGAAGCTGGCTTACGAAGTTCACTTCGCTTACCGTCAGATCTCCCCAGGTAAGAACGCTATCTTCCTCTCCATCTATCTGCTTCATTTACTCTCATTCGCCTTTGGCAGTATGGACTTTGCTTTGTGTTGCAAGCTCATCCAACGGATGTTAGCCTTGTATGAAGTTCGTGTTCCTCAGACCGGAGATTTGCCGCCGACTTCCTTCAGATTCCACCTCACGATGGACACCCTTGTCTTAAGCTAATGGTTACTACTGCCTTCACCATTCGGGACTTCAACCCTAGAGATAGCGCCCATGCTGGGCGCACAACGAAAAAACCACGCTGGGCGTGGTTCTCATTAGATAAATGTTCTTGTCCAATTACACCATTTATTGGAATCATGATTCATAAAGCATACTCTCTCCTTGTAAACAAACAAGGGAACGTAGAGTTACGTCCCCTTGTTTGTTTATTACCATCCAATTATTGCCCAGACTGTTCGTCGCGGAATACCGGAAAGGTTACTTTGAGCTCATAACTAGGAGCAGCACCCTTGTCTTATGCCGATTGCATTTCTCCCCGCGAGCAAGCTGCGGAGGAACTTCCGGTACGTTCAAGCAGGATCGGTGGTTCTATCCTGTAATTATTTAAGGATTCCACGTGGTCATTCTCCATTTAAATTGCGCATTATCCAACGGCGACATAACTAAGCCTTGACCATATGCCGTACCTTTTAAATAAAGGCCTTCATTAATAATCGCGTAACTATCGGTCCCTTTGTCATACTTCAGCTGCCATTTTTGATATGGATAATTCGATTCGTAGGTATGAATAGAGACTCCATTACTACCTTCACTTGTCATCATCTTCGAGCTCCTCGGGTTAAATATCGTGTAGGTCCCGTCTGTATTAAATATAAACCGCCATTTTTGATTTGGGTAGCCGGGACTTTTTTCAAAACTCACTACATGAGTACCATTTTCGATTCTATCATGATCAATATCCGCTACCCAACCCGTGTCAACTTGTTGTAATGTATAGTCGGCAATTGGAAACACTAACCATTTATCTCCGCTACCTACTCCGTCCCTGGCTACCCACCACCCCCAATCATCGCCCAACGTTTTTAAATTTCCGTTAATTATAGAGAACGCTCCACTTCCAGCAAGAGTCCAAGATTGGTCAACGTGATTGCGGTCTAGAATGTTAAGATTTACAGAATTTTCTCCACCTTCGAGATTCAACGCATATCTAAATCCTCCTGGTTGAAAAGCGTTTATAATATTAAACCCAGCTACGTTATTATCTTTTCTTAAAAAATACCATAATTCTCCATCTAAACCATTAAATTTTAAATCTCTACCCGAAGTATAATGAACAATCTTATAAGCTGAGGCTGTGTCAAACTTACTCCAGTCCACCACCTTGGAAATCACCCTTGTGGACGCTACCCGGGTCAGTACTTCCAGCTTCATTACGTAGGGAGCATCCTCAACAGTGAGGATTCCGGCAGTTTTTCTTTGTTCACTATAATCTTTAGTGCTATCCTTATATGTGGGATATGCTCCCATGCCATCATCCTTCCAGTTAAAACCGTTGACTACTTTACCTGAAGGAAGCACAACTTCGTTTTCAACTCTAATATCTGCTGGTCGCCAAGATTGCATGTTGGTACTACGTTGAATTGCCCATTCGTAAGCATCCTTGAGTGGGCCAGCGCCGTTGCCATTGTACCCATTTTCGATGGTAACCGTATTGCCCGGTGATTTCTCCCACCAATCGATACTATAATCTACTGCAGACCCAACTATTTGGGAAGGGTCTGGTCCGGGAGATCCAGGAATAACAGAAGGTTCTCCTTGTGGGGTAGGTGGAACTAAACGATTAGACAGGACTGGGATCCACTTGTAATTATTAGCTCTCGGACCGATCATTCCAATCACGGAATCAGGTGCAGGCTGGCTTGCGTTTAAGTTCTGTGCATTATAATAGCCACCCTTAAACACGTTTGCAAATGGCTTTAATATAACCCAATCTTTCGCAGGAGTCCCCTGACAATCCTTTAGCTGATCGATGACATTCATCGCTTCGTTCACTTCGTTAAGATGACGAAGATCTAACACAACGGTCATTCCGGGATAATTATTTCCGATGTGCGTTAATGACTCTTTAAGATCAGGGACTGTTTCATTGTTTGGCGTATCACCCCATTGTCCCTTGGCCTTTACCTCAACTCCTTCGATTGTCATCGTGCCAAGGTCGTTGTTTGAAGATTTATCAAACACCTTTAATTGAAGTGAACGAATATATGTTGATTCGTTATTAATCAGCGGGTTGTACGGTTTGATAACATTATTCCAGTTATCATCTGTAAGTATTTTGGGATTTACATTTGGTTTATAAACTGGCCCCTGTCCGTCCGATGTTATCTGACGGAACACATCCCACTGATGGTAATTATCTTTATTATTTTTCGTTGTTCTCCCCATTGTGTAATCATGCATTAACACCAGTTTACCATCAGACGTTGCCTTCACATCCAGTTCGACCATTTCGAATTTAAGCTTGGCGGCATTGTCGATAGCTGTTATTGAATTTTCAGCGGCATTAACCAACGGCTCTCCGGAAGGGCTTGTTCCCAGATTGGTTCCCCATACCCCGCGATGAGCGGACAGAAATGGCCCATAATGGGTTGAGCGCGGTTTGCCCATTAGCTCCCTCAATATTTTGGGGTCGTACTGGTAACCGTCAATTGGCCCATAGGGCGTGCAACTGTTGGCGGTTGACTCCAGCGCAAGCGGCTGGTTTACAGGGACTGAAGTCGTTAATGCCGGGTACACCGAAGATGTCGTCGTTTGCGACTGGTATACACTTGACGTCACTGAAGCGGTTGTCGCCATAGTGGCTTCTGGCATTACGGCTGTCAGTGAGCCTAAACATATAGAGAATAAAGCTGCACTATTGATTAACTTTTTAACTTTCATAACTTCCCTCCGTTACTGTTTCATTCAACTCTGCCCTGGCCCCATAACCTACGGCCGGGCACTTGCAAATTCGAACATGTCCTTAAAGAAAACCAATTGCGGCGATGGTGTTGCCAAACCCCCTATACGATCGCCAAATTCGCGGTCCTCCTGCTCCTTGAATTGCTGGAGCTCCACCACCTCCTCTCCTGTCAATTCGTAAATTTTGTAGGCAATCGTAATATGGAACTGATACTCATCGTGATCCGGAAATCTGAGGCCAAGCTGTTCGGATACGTGGTCACGAAATTGGGTTAAAGCCTCGCGGTCTTCATCTGAAGCAGGCAGCAGCTTCAATGTCAGGGCAACACTGCCGGTTTCCACCTCATAAAACTTCATTTGAAAGCCATGCGGAATAGGGATTTCGGCAAATTTCTTTCTGAAATAGACATCTGTCTCCTCAAGCGGCATATCCAATGGCAAATCACGCGACCATAGCTCAGGCTTGCGGTCTTCCTCGCAGACGCCTTGTATCACCGTCATGTGATAACTGGAGGGCGGCATAAGTGTGAACTTGCTGGCGCAGGATAGCGCCTTGAGCCGCTCTGCAAACCGGACAAGCTCTGCATACGCGGCATTATCCGGGAGAATCGGGCAGATGATGGTGTTGCCGGGAAAATATCGCACCGAGCCATCGGCATGAAATTTACGTCCTACTGCTTTCGTATAGAGGCTGTGGTTCATTGAATAAACTCTCCTTCTTTTGTGCTTATTGCTGCATAAGTCAACATGCTTTACTTGACCGAACCGTCTACCATGCCTTTTACAAAATGCTTTTGCAGCGACAAGTACAGAACCGTAGCCGGAATGATGGCGAGCAAGGCGGCTGCCGCTGCGGCGTTCAGGTTCGTGTTGTTTTGGCTGAAAAAGGATGAAATCGCCAATGTAACCGTACGCTTGAGCGGTGACTGCATGAAGTACAGTGAGAATGAATAATCATTCCAGATCGACACACTGTTCATAATGATCACCGTGGCTGTAACCGGCATCATGGAGGGCAGCAGGATGCGGTAAAACACGCTGAATTTGCTGCACCCGTCAATCGTTGCGGCCTCGTCCAATGCTCTGGGAATCGTCGAGATAAAATTCGAGTACAGAAAGATGCAAGCCGGCAGCTTGTAGGTCGTGATCAGCAGTACAATCGCCCAATACGTGCTGACACCGCCGAACCCGGCAATCAGACTGTACAGGGGCACCAGCACCGTCAGCTTGGGAACCATCATAACCGCCAGAATACAGCTCATCATGGTCAGATTGAACTTGCTTTTGACGCGCGCCAGCGGGTAAGCCGCCATCGCTCCGAGCAGCGCAACCAGCAGCACGGAGCTTACCGTTACGATCAAACTGTTCGACATCGCCTGCAGCAGCTTGCCACCGCCCAGCGCCAGACGAAAATTATCCAGGAAGACGTAATCCGGCAGCTGCCAGCGGGAGGAGTAATCGTTCGATTGTTTTAAGGCCATCGTAATCAGAATGTAGAAAGGAATGATATGGATGACTGTAATGACAAGCCCTACGGTGTTTTTCAGCAAGCCCGCATATCGCTTCATCCATATTCCACCTCCCTCTTCCTGAATATTTTCAGCATCACGTAGCTGAGCGTGATGACCAGTGCAAAGGTAACGAACCCGATCGCAGCAGCGTAACCTGCATTCTGATTTTCAAAATAAAAATAGTTGATCATGGACGACATGGAATGCGTTTCAAATCCCGGTCCCCCTGAGGTCAATGAGATGACGATCGCGAACAGCTCCAGACCGCCGATCAAATTAAGCATGAAGCTTGTCGTAATGGCAGGTATGAGCAGGGGCAGCGTAATATGGCGGAACCGGCTCCATGCATGGGCGCCGTCAATGGTGGATGCCTCCAGCAGCGATTGCGGAATGCCTTGAATGCCTGCCAAATAAATGATCATCGAGGTACCAACGTACTGAAAGGCATTGATGCCGGTAATGATCCAGACGGCGCGCGTCCCATCTGCCATCCAATCTATCGGCTCGAAACCGAACACCGAGAGCGCATCATTAATCGCACCCCCGTCATACTGGACAAGGAAGTACCAAATATATCCCATAATCAGCTGAGCTACGATGACCGGCATATAGATGATGGTACGCGCCAGCATTCGGCTCCGAAATTTCATATTGAGCAGCAGCGCATACATGACACCGAACAGATTTTGCAGGATCGCGCTGCCGAAGCCGTATACAAGCGTATTCAGCAGCGCCTTCTTAAAGCGTACATCCGTAAACAATTTGCTGTAATTCTCAAGTCCGATGTACGCATACTTTTGCGAGTAACCGTTCCAATTCGTGAAGGAGATGTGGATACCTGATAGAAGCGGGTAAGCCACGAACAGTAAAAATAAACATAATGCAGGCACATACATCAGGGATAACCCTTTGTCTGAGTTGATAAATATAGCCATTCGCTTTCTCATTGCGCTCTCCCATCCGAAAAAAATTGTAGCCGTACGCTGCTGCTATTTTTGTGAACGCAGCTTTTTATAATCGTCGCTCATCATCTGTGAGGATTGTTCTACCGTCATATCACCCGTCAAGAGGGCGGGACCGATGACTTTCAACGTGCTCCACATGCCGTTCGGCAAAAATTCACGGTCAAATACCGGAATCGTCCGCAAGCTGCCGTATTTCGTAAAGTCTGCGGTCAGGCCGCCCAAATCATATTTCACATTTTTGAGTGAGGCAGGCATCCCCGTAACGGCAGCCATCTTCGCGATATTGTCGCTTTTGGCCATATAGTTCAGCAGCAGCAGCGCTGCATCTGTGTTTTTCGATTTATTCCATACGCCAAATGCTTCCCGTTCACCGCCATTGAGGATCGGCTCATCCCCTTTGTAAAAGGCGGGCACCGGCATCATACCGATCTGGGCTGCAGGATTGATCTTCATCGCCTCGGCCACAATGGCATTGTTTTCCATCAGGAATGCCGCTTTACCCGTGGCGATCTTCTCCGCTGCGCTCAGGGGATCGGCTGTGACGACATCCTTGTTCAGGTAGCCCGCTTTCTTCAGGTCCACCAGCTGCTGCGAAACCAGATTCCACTTGCTCCAGTCAAACGTGCCGTCCTTAAGCGTTTCGCCGCTATTATGTGATTTATCCGATATGAGAACGGTAGGTGCCAGCTTGTTAAAAAAGCCTGCCAGCTTGGTCGTGTCCTTACCTCCGATGTGGATCGGTGTAATATTGGCGTCCATGATCACCTTGCAAGCTGCCAAGAGCTCCTCCCACGTCGTCGGGACCTCCAGTTTCAGATCCGCCAATACCTTTTTGTTGTAAACGATACCGGATTGGTCGATATTGAGCGGCAGCACATACACATTGCCTTTTTTATCAGAAATGGTTGGTTTGATCGTATCCGTAAGGCTGCCAAACCATTGCTGATCATTAAGCGGGCGCAAATATTCACTGTACCGGTTCACAGACCAGCCATGCGTGGCGAATAGATCGGGCAGATCGTTGGAGGCCATCTTCGCCTTCATCAGCTGCTCATAGTCCTTGCCCTGCGTGCTGAAGTCCACCGTAATGTTCGGATTTTCTTTGGTGAATCCGTCTATAATGGACTGGATCGTATCAAACGTCGTGCCCGTCGCGTTGGTCATCATCGTGAGCTTGACCGGCTTTACCTCCTTTACTGGAGTCGTGCTTGCTCCCGTAGCTGCCCCTGTTCCTGCGGCTCCATTTCCCGTTCCTGCTGCCGGACTGCCGCCCCCCCCATTCGAGCATCCAGCCGCTACAATGAGCGCTGACAAGCTGATAGCGCAAAGCTTCGCCATTTTTTTCATAAGTCGATTTATCCCCTTCTTTGGTCAATTGGTTTGCTACTTTGCCAGTATAGCGGATTTGAAGCGCTTCCTATACGCTCAAAACTACACTGATCGTGCTGCTTTCTATAATCCTGCCTTTTACAGATACAGTCTAACTCTCCCAAGGAAGGAGGTTTCCAGCGGATGTCGAATAAGTTGTCACAAGAAGGCTGCAGCCAGAACGAGAAAGGTTGGTTCAATTATGAAAGGCTTCGGAATCAGAATGTATCGACCGCTTAATATGAAGCTCGTCCTTATTTTCATGATCAGTACATTGCTGCCGCTTCTGCTCACTACCTATGTTGTGGCGCGGGTTTACATCGAAAGGAACAGCAACGACACCAGCATTTTGATCGACAATACGCTGATTTCCCTGTCTCAGAGCCTATCCGGTTACCTTAACGAATTGGACCAGCTCACGCTTATTCCGTATTATAACGATGATTTCATCTCTGCGCTTAAAGTTATGGCGTCCGAGTCTTACGAAAGCATGAGTAAATATCAAGTCCTCAGCATAACGAACATGCTGGATTCGCAGCTGCGATTCGTTAGAAATACACGCAAGGATATCATGAGTACCCTGGTCGTCTCGGACAATAAACCTTTGTTTTATTCGACCAACAATCCGTTAAACGATGTTACCCCCAACTATGAATTTGCCGAAACAGACTGGTACCGCAAGGCGCTGCAGGCGAGCGGAGACGCAGTATTCATCAATCCCCACAAGCAGGACTATTTTACACGCACTAAGAATGAGTCCGTTTTCTCCGTGGCGCGCACAATCCGGGAAATCCCCTCCAAGCGCCCGATCAGCGTCATCATCGCCGATGCCAACACCGTTGTTTTGCAAAAAATGTTCCAGGACATCGATTTCCATGTTCCTTCCCATATCGTACTGCTCGATCAGGAACGAAATTTCGTTTATGCGAATCACGAGGTGTCCCCGGTACTGTTCAGGCCGATGCCCGAAAACCATTCCATTGTACGCGACGGCGACAGCTCCTATCTGGTAGTAAGACGAACAGTTGCTCCTTATAACTGGGAATTGGTCGTGCTGCTTTCCAATTCGCATCTGGAACAAAAGACGCTCTGGGTGTACCTGAATTCCGCTCTGCTCTATATCATTTGTCTTGTCGTTGCCTTCTTGTTCTATCAGGGATTGTCGCGCAAGGTGATGGGACCGGTCAAGGAAATTATTAAGACGATGCGCAAGGTCGAACAAGGCGATTTTACAGCCCGCTACCCAACTCATACGAAGGATGAGTTCGATGTGATTGGCCAATCGCTCAATTCCATGATCGGGGAGCTGAAGCAGAAAATCGAGATGGAGTATGTGCTGGTGCTCAAGCAGCGCAATTCCGAATACAAAGCGCTCCAGTCGCAGATCCAGCCACATTTTTTATTCAACATGCTGAACGGATTTATTACGCTTAACCAGATCGGCGAGCGGGAGCTGCTGGAGAAGTCGATTATCGATCTCACGCTGCTGCTGCGCTATATCCTGAATCATTCGGATATGACCACTCTGGAGGAGGAAATGCATCTTATCGAAAAATACAGCTCTCTCCAGCAGCTCCGTTTTGGGCATCGCCTGCAGGTCCTCATGTCGTGCGAAGACGGCGTCCGTCCGTACAAGGTTCCCAAGCTGATTCTCCAACCCTTGGTTGAAAACGCGATTATCCATGGGGTCGAGCCTTTGAACAGCCCCTGCACCCTGACGGTTGCAGCCGATACGGTATGGGAGGACGGTGTGCTGTTCGTGCGTATCCGCATCGAGGATGACGGAGTCGGCTTCGACACACAGCTGCTGGATGAACACGGTCAAGTTGGTCTCGCAAATACGCGCGAACGGCTGCAGCTTTGCTTTCCCGACAGTCTGTTTCGGTTGGAGAGTGCCGTAGGGGTGGGGACAAGCATTATCATCATGATACCGGAGGCCCATTTCCATGAAAATTATTATAGCGGATGACGAGCATCTGATCCGGCTGAATATCCGGTACAATTTGGAGAAGCTGAATATCCATGGTCTGCGGATTCACGAGGCAACCGACGGCTTTGAGCTGCTACGCGAGTTGGAGCAGCAGCTGCCTGACGTCGCTTTCGTGGATATCAAAATGCCTCTGCTCGGCGGTCTGGAAGCCATCGAGAAAGGCAAGCTGATTTCCCCGCATACAGAGTTCGTTATTCTGACCGGCTTCTCGGAATTTGACTATGCCCGGAAGGCGATCGCGCTGCGGATCAACGAATACTTGCTGAAGCCGGTCAGCCTAGACCAGCTCAAATCGGTCATCCACAGCATCGGTGAACTGCTTACCCACAAAGCCGCCGAAAGCCACCGGCTGTTCGCCCTGCGGATCGCCGAAATGATTGCGGCCATGGCGCCTGTCGAGGACGATCGCTTACGTCAAGATGACATGAGCTGCAAGCTGATCGCCGTATGCTTTGACGGCATGAAGGCAACGAATCACCTAACCGCTGAAGCTTGGCTGGAGCATGCCAGAAAATGCGCCGAGCCCTATCTGGGCCGCCATTTCCACATGACCGTTGTGAATTCGCGGGATCATGAATGGGTTCTGGTGTTCGGTTATGACAAGGCTGGGGAAACCGGCAGTGAGTATCTGGTGTCATGCATCACGGATATCCGTCGCATGACAGTGGCCTGGCGTAAGGAACAGAGTTCTGCAACACAGATCACTCTAGTAACTGGCAGCACTTTCCCGTTCAGAACGTTCTTCTTTGCCTATGGGGAGCTGCAGCAGCTAACCTGCTTGAGAGCTTTATCAGGTACTTCGGTCGATTATTCCCAGTCCTTCCTGAAAGCCATTACACAGGATAAGCCTCATTATATGCCTATTTGCGCTTTGCTGGTCGAACTGGCCCGATATGAGAGAAATCAAAGCCCTATTGAATTTGGCAGCACGGTGGAGCAGCTCATCGCTCTCATAGAAACATCGCGGCTGCATGATAACATCCGGTTAATCCGTGCGGCAGGGCAGTATTTGCGCTGCGCCATCGGACTGTCCGTCGAACCCGATGTTGATTATTCCGGCTTGAAAAGCGAACTACTTGACTATAGCAAACGCATGCTTGGCTCCCGGACGGACAGGAGTCACATCATCCGTTCCATCGTCGCTTATACCAAGGCCCATTACGCAGAAGAGATAAGCGTCGCCAAAGTGGCCAACCTGTTTGACATCAGTCCCAATTATTTAAGTGCGCTTTTTCATAAAGAAACGGGAACTCGATTCGTTGAGTATGTAACGGAGCTGAGAATGAAAGAGGCGCAAAGACTGCTCGTGGCGACCGATTTATCGGTTCATGAGGTTACCAGAAAGGTCGGCCTGTACAGCACAAGCCATTTCAGTAAATTATTCGCCAAATATTACGGGGTCTCCCCTCAGGAATACAAAAGAAACACGATCTCCAATCGATAAACGGATTTTATTAAAGTCGTGTGTTTACAACCAAAATGAAGGTAACTCCATCGCAGTACCGTATAGTTAATCGGGTTTGAGTCTAGGTGAACGTTTACTGGTGTCCATTTCCAGCGACATTAAAGTAGTCCTGCAATTGTTTTCAAGCCCTTCAGCCAAATAACGTATGGCGGGCTGTTTTTTTAAAAGATGGACAGACTTGTGCACTGCAGCATAATCGTTCTTTGATGGTTTTATCCTGAAGAGCCCTCCTTGATGGTGTTGGGTTAAACCCTTTGACAAACCCATCATACCGAGGCGCTCCTTTTCTTTCAAAGTGCATTTATTAGGACTAATAGGAATGTTTAGCCATACATGCAGCGCAAAGATCAGCGCTGCACCACAGAGGATGAAAATGCATAACATCTGTCAATACTTCTACTATGGCTGGGAGAAGAAGGTTTATTAACTATGGTGCCATTAGAGCCCAACCGTTAGTCTGACTCCAACCATCACGGTGCATCAC